>CBDUNM010000096.1:0-19950 GCA_965368585.1 uncultured Chromatiales bacterium
ATCATGCCGGACAATCTGAGCGTCGAACGACGTGCCGCCATGCGCGCCTATGGTGCGCAGATCATCCTGGTGACGCGGGAACAGGGCATGGAGGGTGCCCGCGATCTCGCCGACTCGATGGCGGCACGCGGTGACGGCATCGTGCTCGATCAGTTCGCCAACCTGGACAATCCGCGCGCCCACTATGAGACCACCGGGCCGGAAATCTGGCGCGATACCGGCGGGCGGATCACGCACTTCGTCAGTGCCATGGGCACCACCGGCACCATTACGGGTACCGCCCGCTTCCTCAAGGAGCAGCGCTCCGACGTGCAAATCGTCGGCGTGCAGCCGGCGGAAGGCGCCAGCATCCCGGGAATACGGCGCTGGCCGAGCGCATACTTGCCCGCGATCTATGATGCCTCGTTGGTGGATCGTGAAATCGACGTGACGCAGGAAGCGGCGGAGACCATGACCCGGAGACTGGCGGCCGAGGAAGGTATTTTCTGCGGTATCTCCTCCGGTGGCGCCGTCGTGGCAGCACTCGAACTCGCAGCCGAGGTGACGCAAGGCGTAATAGCGGTCATTATTTGCGACCGTGGCGACAGATATTTATCTACTGGTGTTTTTCCATATAAATAAATTGGTTATATATGAAAATTACTGTGTTTTCTATATCCCTGGTGCCGGATACAGAGTTGGGTAGACATCTGTATAAACTTGATAATTCAAATGAAAAAGATGTCGCTAAGATACTGTTTCATAAAAGAAAACAGGAAACGCGCAAGACCGAGGAATTGAGACTCGCCGTGCAACGCGTCGCCGCGCTGACGCACCTGACGTACACCGGTGGCGAACCGACGTTGCGGACCCATACTGTCCCCGAGTACAACGAAGCTGACGTGCTGGCGGAGTTTTTCGATGCGGCAAAAAGCTCGAACACACTGGTTACCTGGAATGGCGCGCTGATCGATATCCCCCTGCTGCGCTATCGCGCCATGCATCTGCATCTGCGTGCGGCCCGGTTCTGGCGTCGAATCCAGACCGATGCGGCGTATCACCTGGACCTGGCGGGTGTGCTGTTCGGCGACAATCCGCGCGCGAAGACCGACCTGGAAGAACTGGCGGTTTGCACGGGCCTGCCGGGATTGATGGAGGCACACGCGCTCGATCCGTGGAAGGCGCGCCAAGGCGGCGACTTCCAGGCGTTGCGGGCGCGAACGGAACTGGAGGTGTTAAACCTGTATCTGTTGGCATTGCGCTTTTGGTTCGTCACGGGCCGTTACGCGCGAAAAGACATCAGGACGGCCGAATCCGAATTGCACCAATGGCTGGCGCAGGGGAAAACGCCGCACATGCGTGCGTTTCGCGAACGATGGCGGCGTGACTGATGGGGCGTCGCCGGCAGCGACTTCCCCCCGACCCGGTTGTTGCTGAGATCGAGGGTTGGAGTGAGAAAGGGCGCGGCATAGCGCTTATTGCAGGCAAGGTGGTCTATGTGCACGGGGCCTTGCCCGGTGAAACAGTCCGGTTCCGCTACACGGGTCGCCGCCGGCGGTACGACGAGGGCGACGTGCTGGAGGTGATAAAACCCAGCCATGAACGGGTTCATCCGCGCTGCGCGCATTTCGGGTACTGCGGGGGCTGCAGCCTGCAGCATATGGACCCGGTTGCTCAAGTAAGGCGAAAAGAGCAGTCGCTGCTGGAGACCCTGGAGCGCCTCGGAGGAATCCGGCCGCAACAGGTGTACCGCCCGTTGGTCAACGAAGCGCCCTGGGGTTATCGGCGCAAGGCGCGATTGGGCGTCAAGTTCGTGCCCCAGAAAGGACGGGTGTTGGTCGGGTTTCGCGAGCGTTGCTCGAGTTTTGTGGCCGATATGCAAGAATGTCACGTGCTCCATCCCCGGGTGTCCGCTCTGTTGGGCGAATTCAGCGCTCTGGTGGCCGGATTCTCGAATGCGCGTGAAGTACCACAGATCGAAGTGGCCATGGACGATGAGCGCCTGGCCCTTATATTTCGATTTCTTTATCAACCGACGGCGCCCGATCTGCAAGCCCTGCTGGGCTTCGCGGAACGCAACGACGCGGCGGTGTATGTCCAGACCGGCGGTATGGATACGGTGGCGCCTGTCGGTCTCGCTGCCGACCTGCGATATACGTTGCCGGATTTCGCCTTGACTCTGTCTTTTTTGCCGACCGATTTCACTCAGGTCAATTCGGATATCAACCGGCAGATGGTGGGCCGGGCGATCCAGTTGCTGGAGTTGTCAGGCGGTGACCAGGCGATCGATCTGTTTTGCGGAATCGGTAATTTCACCCTGGCGATGGCGCGGCAGGCGGGGACGGTCGTCGGCGTTGAGGGTGAGTCGGGTCTGGTGCGCCGGGCACGCGACAATGCGTTGCGCAACGACATCTCGAATGCGGAGTTTTTCACCGCGGATTTATACGGCTCACTGAACGCCGAGCCGTGGTTGTCGCGGCAATTCGCCAAGGCCCTCATCGACCCGCCCAGGAGCGGCGCGGCCCAAGTCCTGCCGTACTTGCCAAAGCTCGGCGTGCAGCGCATTGTGTATGTGTCCTGTTATCCCGGCACACTGGCCCGAGATGCCGTTGAACTGGTCAGTGCGCACGGCTATCGGTTGCTCGGCGCAGGGATCATGGACATGTTTCCGCATACGTCGCATGTCGAATCAATCGCAGTTTTCGAGAGGGTAGAGGATGGGCACTGAAATCGAACGCAAGTTTTTACTAAAATCGGACAGCTGGCGAGATGAAGTCGAGCTCAGTCAGCGCATGACGCAGGGCTATCTGGCCCGCTCCCCCAGTTCGACAGTGCGGATTCGAATTGCCGGTGACAACGCCGAACTCAACATTAAGAGCACCCAGGACGGCATTCATCGCATGGAGTTCGAGTACCCCATTCCACTCGATGACGCGGAAGAACTGTTGCAGCACGTCGCGTTGAAACCCCTGATCGACAAGGTCAGGCACGTTGTGCGCCGCGGTGACCACGAGTGGGAGATCGACGAATTTCGCGGCGATAATGAAGGTTTGATCGTGGCTGAGATCGAACTGAACTCTGTCGACGAGCAGTTCGGCAAACCGGCCTGGTTGGGAGAAGAGGTTTCGGAAGACCTTCGCTACTACAACAGTAACCTGAGCGAGCGTCCCTACAACACCTGGTGAAACCCGGCGTCGTCTGGCTGGCCCTGGTCTGTCTGACGGCAGGGTGCGGCGAACGCCCGGTCGAAGGCGTGCGAATGGCTCTGGCGACCATGCCGACGTCGCTCGACCCACGCATCGCCGCCGATGCCGCGTCGACCCGAATCAACCGTCTGCTCTACGAATCCTTGACAGAGTTTGATGATGGCAGCAGGCCCACGCCGGCCCTCGCCGGTTGGGAACAGCTGGCGCCGGACCACTACCGCTTCCATTTGTCGACCGTGCGCGGCTCCTTCCCCGATGGGCGCCAGCCCGATGCCAACGACGTTGCCGCGACCTATAAAAGCATACTCGATCCCGCGACGGCTTCGCCGCATCGCGGCACCTTGGCGCACATTGCACGGATTGAGGTGTTGTCTGCCGAGACCGTCGATTTCCATTTGAGCCGGGACGATTATCTGTTCCCCGGTTACCTTGCCATCGGTATCCTCCCGGTCGAGCGGCTCCGGGCAGGTCACGATTTCAACCGCGAGCCTTGGGGTAGCGGGGAGTTTCGCTTCGTGCAACGACCCAGCGACGCGCAAATCGAGCTGAGGCGCCGGTCGGACGGAGCGAAGTTCGTGTTCGTGCACGTCGCGGACCCGACGGTGCGCGCACTGAAGCTGCTGCATGGTGAGATAGATCTCCTGCAGAACGACATGCCCGCCGAACTGACTGCCTATCTTGAAAAGCAACCTGCGCTGACCGCGGTGAAGGCGCCGGGGATCACCTTTGCCTATATCGGTTTCAATCTGGACGACCCGGTTTCCGGAAATCTGCTGTTGCGTCGCGCCGTCGCGCACGCGATTGATCGCAGCAGCATCGTTCGTTACCTTTTTGCGGACAATGCACGTCTGGCGCAGTCCATACTTCCACCCGAACACTGGGCGGGGGTGAAAGATCAGCAGGGGTATGCGTTCGACCCCGATCGGGCTAAGGCACTGGTGCGCGAGCTGGGTTTCGACGTAAGTCGCCCGCTGCGCATCGAATATAAAACGTCCAGCGATGCGTTTCGTCTGCGTGTGGCGGCGGCCTTGCAGGCGCAGCTGGCCGCCGTAGGCATCGACATGTCGATACGCAGTTACGATTGGGGAACCTTTTTCGGCGACATCAAAGGAGGACGTTTTCAGATGTACAGCCTGGCCTGGGTCGGTGTCGAGAGCCCCGACGTCTTTCGTTACGTCTTCCACAGCGCTTCGCTGCCGCCGAAAGGCGCAAACCGGGGAAGGTACCGCTCCGCCGGTGTGGACGCACTGATCGATGCCGCGGAGTCCGGCTCCACCGAAACCGCACGCGTTACTGCGTTTCAGGCGATTCAGAAACGGGTGCACCAGGACCTGGTATATGTCCCCTTGTGGTACGAAGGACACGTCGCGGTGCTGGGCGAGCGCATCTCGGGATATCGCCTCGGCCGCCGCGGCGACTACGACGCGCTGCGCGACGTCAGAATACTGACCGGCCCGTGAGGATCGTTGTCGACAGCGCGTCACAGGAACTCATCCTGACGTCGGACCGGGGCACAGTGCTTGAACGCTACGCTGTTTCGACGGCCTTGCTTGGCCTGGGGGAGCAACACGGCAGCGGCTGTACGCCGCGGGGAAGGCACACGATCAGAATGAAGCTCGGCTCGGGCTGTCCCGAAAATACGGTGTTCGTAGCTCGCCGCCCGACCGGAGAGATCTATACCGCGGAACTGGCCCGTGCCTATCCCGATCGGGACTGGATACTGACCCGGATACTCTGGTTGACCGGTTGCGAAGTCGGGCGCAATCGGGGAGGCACGGTCGATACGCTGCGCCGCTATATCTATCTCCACGGTTGCCCGGACTGCGAACCCATGGGCGTGCCTCGATCGCACGGATGCGTGCGCATGCGCAACCGGGATATCGTTGCCTTGTTCGACCGGGTCGTGCCGGGCACGCCCGTGTCGATCGAGTAGCTGCGCGTGCTTGTGCGTCTGTTCGATACCCTGATCGTGCTGTTGGGCGTAAGCGTGCTGGTATTTTCGTTGCTGCATCTGATCCCGGGCGACCCGGTTGAGGTGATGTTGGGGGAGAGTGCGCGGGCCGCGGACAAGGCGGCACTGCGCGAGGCGCTGGGGCTGAACAAACCCGTTCTGGCCCAGCTGGCTGACGACATGGCCGGTCTGTCGCGATTGGATCTCGGGATTTCACTGCACTCGAAGCGGCCCGTAGCGGCGCTGCTGGCGGAACGCCTGCCCGCGACACTTGTGCTGGGCGGTCTGGCGTTCGTGTTTGCGCTGCTGTTGTCGGTCCCATTGGGGGTGGTGGCGGCAATGTATCGCGGCCGCTGGCCGGCCGGCTTGGCTTCCGGGTTTGCCATCATCGGCTTGTCGATTCCCAATTTCTGGCTCGGGCCCCTGTTGATACTGCTGTTCTCGGTCCACTTGGGCTGGACGCCGGTCAGCGGTTCCGAAGGGTTCGTCAGCCTGGTATTACCCACCGTGACACTCGGATTGTCCCTGGCCGCGTTGAACACCCGCATGGTGCGCAGCAGCCTGCTCGACGTTCTCAACGAAGACTACGTGCGCACCGCCCGTGCCAAGGGGCGCAGCGTGTCGGCCGCATTGTGGCTGCATGCCTTGCCCAATGCGGCCCTGCCGGTGCTGACGCTGCTGGGCTTGCAGTTGGGCGGGTTGCTGGCGGGGACGGTCATTACGGAAATCGTCTTTGCCTGGCCCGGAATCGGCAGTCTGTTGGTCGATGCCATCCGCCAGCGCGACTACCCGGTGGTGCAGGGGTGCGTGCTGCTGATCAGCTTCACGTATGTCGTCCTCAATGCCCTGGTAGACCTGCTGTACGGCGTTATCGACCCGCGCGTGCGCGTATCCGGACCATGATGATCCGATGGTCCGTTGCGGTGCTGTCGTGCTGGGTGCTGGTCGCGGTACTGGCGCCCTGGTTGAGCGGTGACGCGTACTCGGTCAATCTGGCGGAGCTGCTCGCCGCGCCCGACCGGACGTCGTGGCTGGGGAGGGACGAGCTGGGTCGTCCGGTGCTTGGGCGGTTAATTGCGGGTGCGCAGGCCTCGTTGACGGTCGCGTTTTGCGTCGTGACGATAGCCGCGTCGATCGGCGTCGGCATCGGCTTGGTGGCCGGTTACTTCGGCGGCTGGGTGGACCGGGTACTGGCTCGCTCGATCGACGTATTTCTCGCCTTTCCCGGCATACTGCTGGCCATTGCCATCGCGGCAGTTCTGGGGCCCGGGTTGATCAACACGGTCATCGCCCTGGCGACCATGGGTTGGGTCGGTTTTGCACGCTTGGCGCGGGGACAAGCCCTCGGTTTACGCGGCCGCGAACACGTCACCGCGGCGCTGGCGCTGGGGTGCGGTCACCCGCGGATCCTGAGGGTGCATTTGTTGCCCCTGCTCGCCGGGCCGGTCATCGTCGAGGCCTCGTTCGGCGTGGCGAACGTGGTGATCGCCGAAGCAGGGTTGTCGTTTCTCGGATTGGGTGTGCAGCCGCCTGATACGTCCTGGGGCAGCATGATACGCGACGGCGTCCGCTATATGCTGGTGGCGCCGCATCTCGTGCTGGCGCCCGGCATGGCGCTCTGCGCCGTAGTGTTTGCCGCGAATCTGCTGGGCGACTACCTTAGGGATCGCCTGGACGTGCGCCTTACTGCACGTAATAGCTCGTAAAATAGAGTTCGTCGATCAGCGGCTTGCCGGTTTTCTTTTGCAGTACCCACTGGAGGGCCGCACGCGCGCGTTTGCGCAGCGCTTCCTTACCGGCCGGCGACATCAGCCGGCCGCCGTCTTCGTCGGCGAACATCATCAGGAGTTCGTGACGCAGAGCGGGGGAGTGCAGCTGGATGTTTTCCAGTTCGTCCGGTTGTTTGGTCATCAGCTGGACATCGCAGCGAATATATTTGGCGTCGCCGTTGACGTTGGAAACAAGCGACGGCTTGAGATCGAAGTAGGTGATTTGCGCGCCGTCGTCTCCGGCGAACGCGGCAGCGGCGAAAAAACACCCTAGGATCACCAATACGTGAAAAGGCTTGAGCATATTTGTTTCCTGTCTGGTATAAATCCGAAGATTGTCGAGGACTTTTTACCCACGGGTGGCGGCTGAACAAAGCTATGAGTCATGGTCCGGTAATGTTGGATCTCCTCGGTACGGAGATTCTCCCTGAAGAACGCTCGATGCTGGAGCATCCCGCAACCGGCGGCGTCATTCTTTTTTCAAGGAACTACGAATCCCCGCAGCAGGCGTATCGGCTGGTACGCGCGATTCATGAGATACGTAGGCCTTCGCTGTTGGTCGCGGTCGATCAGGAAGGCGGGCAAGTGCAGCGGTTTCGCGCGGGGTTGACTCCGCTGCCGCCGGCGATGGCTTACGGCGACCATTTCCGCGACAACCCCAAGCGGGCGATACACGCGGCTGAGGAGTCGGGTTGGCTGATGGCCGCCGAACTGCGCGCATTGGGCGTCGACTTCAGCTTCGCGCCGGTGCTGGATGTCGACCGGGGTGTGAGCGAAGTCATCGGCGATCGCGCCTTCGGCAGGAATCCGGACGTCGTGGCTAATCTCGCCACGGCGTGGGCACGTGGTGCCCGTGAGGCCGGCATGCCTTCGGTGGGAAAACACTTTCCCGGACACGGCGCGGTGCGCGCCGACTCACACCACGAGCTGCCGGTCGACGACCGCGAATTCGACGACATCTGGCTGGAAGATCTGCTGCCGTTTCGCCGTCTGATCGATAATGGACTCGAGGGGGTGATGCCCGCGCACGTGGTCTACTCTCAGGTTGACGAGCATCTGGCCGGATTCTCGCGGCGCTGGATTCGATCGATTCTGCGCGAGTTGATGGGATTTCAAGGCGTGGTTTTCAGCGACGATCTGAGCATGGCCGCGGCACATGCCGCCGGCGGGTATCCTGAGCGCGCGCAGGCCGCGTTGGCCGCCGGTTGCGATATGGTGTTGGTCTGCAACAACCCGCAGGCCGCTGGCGAGGTGCTCGACGCGCTGCGCGCGTTCACCGACCCGGTGGGGCAGTCGCGTCTGGTGCGCCTGCACGGCAAAGGCGGCAAGGACCTCGATCGGTTGCGTCGGGAGTGGCGTTGGCGTCAAGCCACGGCACTGTTGGCGGATACCATGGCAGGCGACTCTCTGGCGCTGAATCTGGACTGACAACCTCCAACCGAGAGCATCTGCCATGTCCGCTACCACCGCAGAAGCCGCCGCCGCAATGGCGCAAGCTGAACTCATCCATGATGCAGCGACCGTTGCGCGGGCCGTGGACCGTATGGCCGAAGAGATCGCGCGCGACACCCGACAGGCCGACCCCATTCTGATGTGTGTGATGAACGGGGGGCTGGTGTTGACCGGAATGTTGATGCCTCGGCTGGCGTTCCCGTTGCGCGTCGACTATTTGCATGCCACGCGCTATCGCGAACGCACGGTCGGCAGTGACCTGGTCTGGCGCAAGCAGCACGAGGTGCCGCTGCGCAACGAAACGGTGGTCATTGTCGACGACATTCTGGATGAGGGCCATACCCTGGACGCCATCGTCGCCTACTGCCGGGCGCAGGGCGCGGCGCGTATCCTCACCGCGGTGCTGGTGGAAAAGGAACGCGAACGGGATGCCGATGTCGTGGCCGACTATCTGGGACTGAAGGTGCCCGACCGTTACGTATTCGGCTGTGGCATGGACTACAAGGGCTACTGGCGCAATGCCGACGGCATATTCGCGACCACCGACCGGGCCGGTGGACAGGCGCCGCAATGAACCGCCTGGGAATTATCGGGGGATCGGGCCTGGCCCGACTGCAGGCGCTTGAAGTCGAACGCCAGGAAGTGGTGTCGACGCCGTTTGGTGAACCCTCGGCACCGCTGACGTTCGGCCGCTTCGACGGTCTACCCGTGGTGTTCCTGCCGCGACACGGAGCGGGCCATCGCTTGCCGCCTCACCGGGTGAACTATCGCGCCAATGTCTGGGCCCTGCACCATGTCGGCGTCGAACGGATCGTCGGGGTTGCGGCGGTCGGCGGTATCACGCAGCCACCGGGTACGATATGCGTGCCGGACCAGGTCATAGATTACACCTGGGGACGGGAAAGCACGTTTTTTGACAGCGATCATTCCAGTGTGGTGCATATCGATTTCACGGATCCGTACTGTTCCGAGGTCAGGCAGGCGCTGATCAGTGCGAGCGAACGCGTCGGGTTCGATATCCAGAAGCAGGGTACATACGCGGCGACTCAAGGGCCGCGTCTGGAAACGGCGGCCGAAATCCGTCGCTTGGAACGCGACGGGTGCGATCTGGTCGGCATGACCGGTATGCCGGAAACAGCGCTGGCCAAGGAGAAAGCCCTTTGTTACGCCTGCTGCGCGTTCGTCGTCAACTGGGCTGCGGGTAAGACTGCGGGGCCCATCAGCATGGATGAAATAAATGCTAACCTGGTCACGGGCGTCGAGCAGGTCAGGCGAGTACTCGGCGCAATACAGCTTTGATCGGCATGCGGTGCCGGTCGCCGTCACGCATGACGATACTCTCAGTGCTCTATGCTACGATCGTCAATTGATCGACTGGGGCGGAACGAAGAAGAAAGCAGGGGTTTAGAATGTCAATGCGTAGTCTCGGAGCAAGCGAAGCCGTGCGACTCAGGATCGGGCAAGAACAGCGGGGAGGTGCTCCCATATCGATGATCCTGATCGTGGCGCTTTTGGCGCTGGCCATTTATTTCTACGTTCGTGCGCTGACGCCCGGCGGAGACGTCGGGATCCAGGCAGCGCTCGACGGGCAGCCATCGGCAGGCGACCCCTCTGCGGCCGGCGACCGTATCGAGAACGGTCTGGCGGATATGGCCGAGGCCAGTCAGACCACCGGAGCGGCGCCGGTGAGCCAGGAGACGGCGTTGGACCCGAGTTTGGTCAATGGCTTGCAGGCAATCATCGCCGCACCGAAACCGTCGGGTACCGCGATCAACACCGGGCTTGTGCCCGTGCCGGCACACCAGGTTGATCTGATCAGGCAAGTGTTTGCTCCGGAATTGGTGAAATAGGCTGAGCGAAAAGCGGCCGGATCGGTCGCTTGGACTATGCTTAACGCATCACTACAGCCACGCGCACCGCAGCGCTTGGCGAGCGGGGCAGTTCGCACACCGCCGTCACCTATCCCCTGGAGGTTGCGATGACAGACCGATCGGAACACGTCTATACCGAAGATGAAATCGCGCAGAAACTCGCTCAGGAATTGCCACACTGGAATTTAGAAAGCGGCTGGATCCGGCGCAAATACAAGACCCACGGCTGGAAAGGCACGTTGATGGTGGTCAACACGATTGGCCACCTGTCCGAGGCGGCGTTCCATCACCCGGATCTGGCGGTGTCTTATGCCTTCGTCATTGTGAAACTGATGACCCACTCGGCGAAAGGCATCACCGACAAAGATTTCGAACTGGCCAAAAAGATCGAAGAGGTCGTTCAGTGGCAACCGGGCCGCGAGGGCGGTCACCTGGAAGGCACGCCCTCGGACGCCAGATTTGCGTACCTGAAATACGATCAGTGACCGTCGCAGGGTCCTGACATGTCATAGGGTAATGCCGTCTTAACAAGTAATGCGTTAGTAAAGCCTCATTCGGGTGAGGGTCTGAGTGACCGTTTGCTGCGGGGAAGCGGCAGCCGAGCCTGCAGGGGTGAATCGCGGAGCGGTGAACGCCTTGCCATGGATGGCGAGGCTGGACTTATTTGCGCAGCAGGGACTGCGTAGCAAGAAAGTATTCACGGCGTGTCACTGAAAGGTTTTCCCCGCAGGAGTCGCCAAAAACGTGAGGCTTTATTGATAATTTCCTTAATAGCTGGATGGAATAACTGGCGAATAAATGCGGTCATCGCTACTTTTTCGTCAAATTTAGCGACCGAGAACTTTTGCAGCGCTTGACGTTCAGTGCGGTGGTACGGGTGTGGTGCGGGTGCCGACGTCTTCGGACGAAGAATACCAGCGGTTGGCCAGATGCGGAATGGTATCGCGCGCTCGCCTGGCCAGCTTCGTGCGGTAGCCATGCACAACTTTTAGAATTCCCTCGATGACCACCTCGGGTTCATCAAGGTGAACATAGTGGCCGCTGAGTCGGGCGATCACTTGCGTGCCCTGCGAGGTGAGCCGCACGAGGTCGGTCTGCAGTTCCAGCCACGCGCGTTCCATGCGGTCACCTATTTCCGTGTGCGGAAACAGCCGTTTGCCGCGCGTGATTACCACCAGCGGTACGTCGGGCAGTTCCGAAGCTTGGCGCACCTGCTCGGCGCTATCGATAAAGGCCGACAACTCGGCCTGTACCGCAAGCAGCGCATTACGCCGCGATAATAAAGACTGCGAGACCGCTTTGGCCTCCGCGGGCATGCCCGCGGGTACCCGAGGGGCGGAGCGTATGATGAAACGTCCGCGCGGCGCGGTATTCAAACCGATGTCTTTCTGGCGGAATCGGTCGAATTGATCTTCGTGTGACGCGTCGACCAGCACCAGGCCGGCGGTCTCGTCCGGAAACCGGTTGGCGAACATCCTGATGTTGTAGCCACCAAAAGAATGACCGACAAGCACGTAGGGCGGTGGCACGTCAGATACTTCAAGCAACGCATGCAACTCCAGGGCGATGCGTTTGCTGGTGCGTGGCAGGGGACCCGATTCGCTCCAGCCGTTACCGGCCCTATCATAGGTGCAAACGCGGGTGTCGCGCGCCAGCGCCGGATGCACTGCCACCCAATCGACAGAGTTGCCGCCCAGTCCGGCATCCATGATCACCGCGGGTGTGCCCTGGCCGAGGCAGTGCATGTGCAGACGATGCGCACCGATACTGACCAGTCGGCCGGGCGCCGGATAATTGGTTCCGCGGTCTGTCGGCTCGACGGCGTGCGCGTCGTCGCCGTAAAGCGTGGCCCACACCGACAGCAGTATGAGCCAAGCAACGAACGGGCGATAGCGTTCCCACGATAACGTCATTGACGGGTGCAACTGAAACGGCATAGCCGCCATCCTGCCAGCTTGGTCGCTGCCTCGTGAAGTGAAATATTACCAAACTTATAAAACATTTAATAATATACTTCAATACTATTGTGTAATCGAGAAAGATGTTCCACCCGCCGCTGTCCCGCCACGGTGTTGCAGCACTTGACAAGGGGAAAGACCATCGCCTGCGCGGTGAGTGCTGTAGCGTGTGCGAAACAGCCTGTGGACGCTGAACCCGGCAGTATCAGCTTGACAGCGTACTGGGTGCCTGCATAGTCGCCAAATTGCCTACAGTTTTGACATGAGGTGATTCGTGGGAAACTACCGTACTGGTGGACTTCGCGACGAGCCGGAGTATGCGCGTCGCACCTTTTCAGCCTAGGGCCGTCGGTAAAAAGCCGACGACCTCGGGAGTTTGTTGACCCGGATCGAATCCATACAGGAGCTGCCAATGTCGAACTCACTTGCCGATCAATTGCTGAAAGCCGGTGTCATTGACGAGAAGAAGGCCAAGAAGGCGCAAAAGAACAAGCAACGTCAGCACAAGCTGGAACGACACGGCAATATCAAGCACGACAACGAAACGTTAGAGCGCCGCAAGCAGGCGGCGGCCGCGGCCGCGGACCGCGATCGTGAACTGAATCGGCTCAGACACGAAGCGGCCCAGCGCAAAGCGGTGCACGAACAAATCAAACATCTGGTCGAAAAGAATCGGGTTGTCTGCACGGCAGATGAGATCGCTTACCACTTTACCCATGACGGCAAGGTGAAGCGTTTGTATGTCGACCAGCGCATGCACACCCAGTTGACGCAGGGGCAACTTGCAGTAGTGGCGCTGGACGGCAAGTACGAGGCGGTTCCAGCAAAGGTTGCCGATAAAATCGCACAGCGGGATACTGGCTGCGTCCTGGTCGCCAACATCGCGGACGCGCCGCCAGAGGCGGATCCGAACGATCCATATGCGGACTTCAAGGTGCCTGACGACCTGATATGGTAGCGCTCCTCGCCCGGACCCGCTGTTACGACACTGGACGCGGCGCAAAATAAAGCCCACACCGAAGTGTGGGCAATGCTTTAGCACAGATTTTCTTGTTATTGGTTCTCAGCCGAGCGGTGCAGGCGACGCTCACCGCCCTTACTTGTCGAAACGGATATTCGGGTGGCGCTGTGTCGTCAGCGTCCGCTACCTTCCCTGACCCGGTATCACCGGTTTCGACCTATCCCGACTTTAGGCTTTACCACTCACCAGTTGGGACGCTTACACTGAAAGCAATTACTTTGCCAGTCGATCGAAATTTCGGAAAAATTGATTGATAACAACAGATAGCGTCTTCATCCAGCGGCATACGTCGCGTCCGCCCAGCCTGCTGTGTAACGATTACTGACACCCGTTAGAATTTGGATTCGCACCCACCGTGTATGAGGCTCGATCGATGGCGTTCCCTAGCCTGCAAGTTGCATCAGTCGATCACGGGTCGGGGTGAACTTGCCCTCAAACAAGGTGCGAAACGTCAGTGGCCTCGTCTTTCTGAAGTAACGATTAGTCATCGACTAGTGCTCCATGCGGGCGCTCGCGTGTCCGGGCACGGTGGCACTTGCTCATTACTCTAGCCACAACCATCGCTATGACTCACGCTTTAGAGCGGCGTGCCATCGAACCTGGCCGGCGCGATCGTCCCGGATACTTGGGGAGTCGCTGTTGCCGGCGGCTTTCGCCAGGCGCCGGTGCCTCAGTCCGGACCATAGTCCCGTTTCCAGTCGCCGCTCGTCGCACCGGACCTGCGGATTTCCCGCATCCGGCGCTCGGACGAGGTCTCATGCGCGACTTGCGCGCGATCAAGTCGATGTCCGGTGTAGGGCCCAGGCAGGCCTCCTGCCATACGGCGCAGGTGGGTGGCTATGTCGTGGAAGGACACGTGCCCGCGCACGACATCAAGGGACTGGCCGTGCCCGGCATGCCGACGGGACCGCCGGGGATGGAAGGCACGCGTAAAGACGACTACGATGTCCTGACGATCGACAACGACGGCAGCACCGATTTTTTTGCGCATCGTTGATCACTTTCCCGCTCCTTCGATCGATGCATCGAGGCAACCGACGACGGCGCGCCTGCGGCGCGGCGCAACACGACAGACGAGGTAAGTACCATGCATTCAAGATCACTCCTCTTAGTTGCATCCCTGGCGGCGCTGGCGATCGCATTGCCGGCCGCAACAGCTGCCCAGGAAACGACATCGGCGATGCCGATGCAACCGGGCAATATGCCGCCGATGGGTGGGTCCGGCGACGCTGTGCCCGTGCCGGACCAGCCGGGCGGCGTGCCGACGAACCCGGGTCAGCAAGGCAATTCGCCGATGGCGCAGGGTGCACCGGGCAATATGCCTATGGGAGCGGGCCAGCACCGGGGCATGTACATGATGGGACCGCAGGGCGGAATGCCGATGGGACAGGGTCAGCAAGGCCGCATGCCGATGATGATGGGCAACCGCGGCGGGATGATGAATCCACAGATGATGGCGCAGCGTCAGCAGATGATGCAGCAGCATATGCAGACCATGCAGCAGCACCTGGCCAATATCGAGGCCTTGCTGCAGGAACTGGTCGACCTGCAAAAGACAAAATAGGCGCTATCGTCGAGCGTGCTAGTGGGCCGAACGTCGTTGTCGGGCGTTGGTTTGGCCTCGCGATTAGGCGGTACAAGGTCGTGGTTCACTTTTTCGCATGCGCGAGTGCCAACGAATAAAGGCATCCGCACAGGTATCGCAACAACCAGGAGCAAAAGTAATGTACAGTTTTTCCATAGAACTGACCGGCGATCTCGCCGACATCGAAGACAGACTGGTGGGTGCCCTGAAGGAGGAAGGCTTTGGCGTGCTGACAGAAATCGACGTACAGGCCACCTTGAAGGAAAAGCTGGGCGTGGCGAGGCGGCCCTATCGAATTCTGGGCGCCTGTAACCCGGCTCTCGCCAACCAGGCTATCGACGCCGAGCCCGACATCGGCTTACTGTTGCCGTGCAACGTGGTGATTCGCGAGGAAGAGAATGGCGCGATTACGGTCGCTTTCATGGATCCTGAGTCCGTATTGAGTCTGGTGGACGGGCGCGCGGTCCACGCCTTGGCAAAAGAAGTGCGCGCCCGCCTGGATCGCGTTCGGGAGGCCATGGAGACACCCCGGTGACCTGATCGAGCGGGATCACGCGGCCGCACCGTTACGCGTACTCAAACTGCCGTAGGCGCAGAGAATTGCTGACCACGAACAATGACGATACGCTCATGGCCGCCGCCGCGAGCATCGGGTTGAGCAGCATACCGAGCCACGGATAGAAGACGCCCGCCGCCAGCGGAATCAACGCCACGTTGTAGGCGTAGGCCCAGAAGAAGTTGCCGCGTATCGTACCCAGGGTCTTGCGTGACAGTGCTACCGCCAGCACGATGCCGCGCAGGTCGCCGGACATCAGCACCACGTCGCCCGCTTCCACCGCGACGTCGGTCCCGGTGCCGATGGCGAGACCGACGTCGGCGCCGGCCAGCGCGGGCGCATCGTTTATCCCGTCGCCGACAAACGCCACCCGTCGACCGCCGGCCTGCAGGCGTGCCACCTCGCCGGCCTTGCCGTCCGGCAGAACCCCGGCCACCACCCGGTCGATACCCACCAAGCGGGCGACCGCGTTGGCGGTGTGGGGATTGTCACCGGTCAGCATGGCGACCTCCAGTCCCATCCGTTGCAGCTCGGCCACCGCCTCGGCGCTGCCCGATTTCACCGGATCGGAAACAGCCAGCAGCGCCGCCAACCGTCCGTCCACCGCCACGTAGACGGTGGTGCGCGCCTGTTCGGCGAACGCCTCGGCGGTCGCGGCGGCAGCGCTTATGTCCACCTCCAGGCGCTGCATGTGGCGCTCCGCACCCACCGCGACGCTCCGTCCCCCGACCTGGGCCGACAGACCGTAGCCCGGTGCCGCGTTCACGCGGTCGGCGGCGGGTATCGCCAGGCCGCGTTCGCGGGCCGCCGCAACCACTGCGCGCGCGAGCGGATGTTCGCTCTCGGCCTCGGCGGCGGCGGCCAGGGCCAACGCCTCGTGTTCGCCGTGATCGAAGGCGACCATATCGGTCAGGGTCGGGCGGCCCTCGGTCAGGGTACCGGTCTTGTCCAATACCACGGTGTCCGACTGTGCCAAGGCCTCGAGTGCCGTACCGCGGCGGAACAGAATGCCCAGCTCGGCTGCCTTGCCGGTGGCCACCATTATCGCGGTGGGGGTGGCCAGTCCCATCGCGCACGGACAGGCGATCAGCAACACGCTGACGGCGGTGACAAAGGCATAGTTCAGGGCGGGCGCGGGGCCGAATACGTACCAGCCGACAAAGGTCGCCGCCGCCAGGGCCATGACCACCGGAACGAACACCGCGGCGACCCTATCGGCCAGGTGCTGGATCGGCGGCTTGCCGGCCTGGGCCTGCTCGACCATGCGGATGATCTGCGCCAGCACCGTGTCCGCGCCAACCCGGGCGGCCCGGAAACGAAACGCCCCGGTCTGGTTGACCGTGCCGCCGATCACTTCGGTGCCGATCTGCTTCTCCACCGGCAGTGGCTCACCGCTGATCATGGACTCGTCGACCCAGCTCGTGCCGGTCTCGACCACACCGTCCACCGGCACGCGTTCGCCGGGTCGCACCGCAATCAGGTCGCCGGGCATCACCGCCTCGATCGGGACCTCTGTCTCGCCGTCGTCACGGATCACGCGCGCGGTCTTGGCCTGCAGGTCCAGCAGGCGACGAATCGCGGCGGAGGTCCGCCCCTTGGCGCGTGCCTCGAAATACTTGCCGAGCAGGATCAGGGTGACGATAACCGCAGCGGCCTCGAAATACAGATTGGCGGTACCGGCCGGAAACCACGCGGGTACCAACAGAACGGCAACGGAATAGAAGTAGGCCGCCGAAGAGCCGATCATCACCAGGCTGTTCATGCCGGGCGAGAGGTGCCTGAGTTCCCCCCAGCCCTGGCGGTAAAAACGTCGCCCGGCCCAGAACTGCACCGGGGTGGCGAGTGCCAGTTCCAGCAGGCCCCAACCACCGTGCGGCAATAGCGCGGCCATCGCCCCGGCCAAAGCGGGGAGCAGCATGGGTCCCATGCTGACCAGGAGCAACGGCAGGGCGAAGAGCAGGGCGAAGCGGACTTCGCGGCCCAATCGGTCCTGTTCGCTGTAGGTTGCCGCGGTGTCCTGGTGATCCGCCTCGGCCGGCTCGTAGCCCGCCTCGCGGATCGCCTGGATGATGCGGGCGGGGCTCAGTGCGGCCGGTACGTAGACAACACGGGCTTGCTCGGTGGTGAGGTTCACGCTGGCTTCCACCACCCCGGGCAGGGCGCTGATGGCGCGCTCGACCCGGCCGACGCACGATGCACAGGTCATGCCGCCGACCCGGATGTTCGCCTCGCTGACTACCGGGTCATAGCCCGCCTCGCGCACCGAGGCCAGCAGTGCGGGCAGTTCGACCCGGTCAAAGCGTACCGATGCGGTGTTGTCGGCCAGGTTCACGCTCGCCGCCTCGACCCCATCGTGACGTTGCAGAACACGTTCGACCCGGCCGACGCAGGAGGCGCAGGTCATGCCCTCGACTCCGATTTTCAGTTCGCGGCTCATACCACCGTCGCTGTCACGGGCGATCGCTTATCAGCTGCTGCCACGTCGCGCTGCGCCCTCAGGCGGCGGCTGCCTCGTAGCCTTCGGCTTTGACGGCCGCGATCAGGTGCTCCGCGGCGGCGTCGCCCTCGACTACCGCGATACCCTCGGCACGATCGACCTTGGTCACTGCGGTCACACCCGGTACGGCTGCCAGCGCGCGCCGCACCGCGGCCTCGCAGTGTTCGCAGGTCATTCCGCTTACCTTGAGTTCACTCATGTCTGCTTCTCCCGTTTTGATGCGTGCTTAGCTTCTGACCGAATTGGCCGCGCCCCGTTCAGCGACGCCGCGCACCCGGCGTCCCCGTGTTCACGCCAGCATCGAATAAGCGAGGCCCGCAACGGCGCAGGCACCGAGCACCGTGACGATACCGATCCGGCGGCGCCACAGCGCGATGAAAGCGCCGACCGTGATCAGCAGCGAAAACCATTCGAAACGCCCGGCGAAGGGGGCGGCCTCGCTGGCCTCGGGCCACAGCACATGCCAGGCGAAGAACAGGGCGAGATTGAGAATAACACCAACCACGGCGGCCGTGATGCCGATCAGCGGCGCGGTGAATTTTACGAGAAGGTTGTGCGAGGCCTATTTCAGAACAATGCCACCGAGCTGCATATCTTGGTGGGGCTGGGTATCTGCGCGACGGTGCTGCGTTTTGCCGACTACCCACTGACACCGCTGCTGATCGGGTTTGTTCTCGGCGGCATGATGGAGAACAACTTTGCGGGTCGGGGTGGGGGTCGCGATACACGGGGCAATTTGCCCCGTTTCCGCACCGCGCTCCGACTGGGGTAGACTTGCACCGCTGTTCGCCCGGATTCCGCGCAACTATCAATCACGGCATCGGGCGGGCCGTTGGCAGCGCGGCGGTTATTCCGTCGAAGGGCTGTCCGCTGTCGATTGATAACGAACCGGTCAAGGAGACCTTGTCAGTGAGACGACTCGATGCAGGCAACATGTCGACCCCGGCGGCTCTCCGCATGAGAGGGGGCATCCCTTCATCATGGGCGTTCGCCACGGCCTTGATGGCGCTGGCCGCTTATTTTTATTACGGCACCTATCAGCAGGTAGGCGGTGCGCGGCATCTGGTCGCCGGCACGCCTGGTCCGAATCACGGGGCGACTTCAGCGCCGACGTCCGGCTCTGCAACAACCCATGCCGCGCGGCGGCGTCCTGCCGCGGAATATACCGTGGACCCGCGGCTGGTCGAGGCCTTGGCGGCCGCCATCCAGGATACGACAAATCCTGCCGTGTCTTCGCAACCCGTTGCGACGCGGGTTCAGCAAGCGCCGGATCGTTATTCGCTGCCGGCCCCGGAATTGGTCCAGGCGCTTGCGGCGGTGATCGATGAGTCTAACGACGACCCTGTTCAACGGGCAATGGGCGTATCGTCGGCGTCATCCCCGGATCACGACCAGTCCGGTGACGGCACGACCCCCATCAAGCCGCTGGCCGAAACCAATGTACCGCACCACCTTGCTCCGCGCGCGTGGCCGCTCCATGAGCACCCCTCGTACGCTCGCTTGTCCCGCTATCAACGCGCCTATGTTCCGTCGCGTTACGCGTCCCGCCATCAGCGGCGAGGGCGCCCTGTGCGGTACCGGTACCGGTAGCGGTTTGTTGAGCGCGTCGTACGGGCCGTACTTCGTATTCGTTTCGTGACCGGCGGGTGGACGGGCAGGGTTTGATCGCTGCCGATGCCCCGAAGCCGATGCGAGGTGAAAGAATGACGAACGGCCAGGAGTCCGGCGCCGCGAACCGGGTCTCGGTGCGGTTGCCACCGCAACAAGCACGAGTAGTTGATTGAACAGAGACGGAGTCAGCCATGAGTGAGGTAGAGCAGGGCGGTCGTATCCCGTGCGTCGACTGATCAGGTGGAACACACCCGCACCGGCACCAGCGTTGACGTCCTCTAACGCGCGATACTGGACAATCTCTTCTACGTACGGGTTCGATTCGCCGACGTCGCCACCTTGAACGACCGGTACCTGGCGCCGGCTTACACGGTCCGCGACCGGATGCTGCACCGGTGGACGAGGACGGCGCAAACCTATACATGAAGTCGGAGGCCTCGGAGTCGTTTGATTTCGCGGCGTTCAATGTCGGTGACTACTTCGGCGCCGTCGAC
>CBDUNM010000097.1:0-19929 GCA_965368585.1 uncultured Chromatiales bacterium
CCGCTAACGGTTCGCAGGACCGCGACATCGTGCGCTGGCTGATCGCGCACGGCGCCGATACGGAGCACCGCGGGACCGATGGAGATACCCCCCTGCTGGTCAGCGTCCGCCGCGGCAACCACAGATTGCTGCGACATCTGATCGACAACGGCGCCGACGTCAACGTGCATGATGCCGAAGGAGTTTCCGCGCTGGTCGTGGCGCGCAACCTGGGGTTTGACGACATCGCTCGCTCGCTGCGTCGCTACGGCGCCGCGGATCCATAGCATCGACACCCCCACCGGTGACCGGCGGGCCACCGCGGCCCCGCCTTCGAGCGGGGTCCGCGCAACGCGCCAGGTGACGCGCATGGCCACTTCTGCTAACTTCTCGCGTCTTTACACCCTTGGGAGCACGATATGGCTGAGACTATCGATGAATTGACCATCAGCTACAGCGAGGGCGGCGTCGAAATCGTCAAGGAACTCGATAAGAAAGTACTCAGCAAGGGCGCCTGGACTACCATTCTTTATCGCTATCAGGACTGGGATCCACGCAAAGAAGAATACGGCAAAGACAAGTACAGCATCCGCCGCTATCAAAAGCGCAGCGGCTCGTACAGCCAGAAATCCAAATTCAATATTTCGAGCCCTGATCAGGCCAGGCAGCTGGTCGACGCGTTGACCGAATGGCTCCACGACACGTAGCGAGCCGATACGCACGCTTCCGGCTCGGAAATCGCTGCCGCCAATAAAACGCTCACCGCGACGGCCGCTCGGGATTCACTCCGCCAGCGTAATGTTTCGACAGTGGGTCTCCCGGATTCGGGTAGCCGCCACCAGCGCAAGCACCGCGAATCCGAAAGACAGCCAAAGGCCGTTGCGATAATCGCTCATGGCATACTGCCTGAGTCCGTTCGTCAGGACACCGTCCCAGGTCAGATCCAACATCCCGCCGAATACGGTTTGCACTATCGCCGCGCCGAGGAACAGACCGGTATTGACGACGGCCACCCCCATTCCGGCACTGGCTGGACGGCAGACCTCTTTAGCCGCCGCGAATGCAACCACGAAGCCGCCGGCCGTCAAGCCCAGCAACCCGTACAAGGTGAATCCGCTCCAGCCCGTGCCCCAAGGCATTGCCGCCAGGAGAAACCAGGCGATCGAGGATAGAATACAGGTGGCGACCAGCACCGGCTTACGCAGTCCCAGATGATCAGACAGCCACCCCATCAGCAGGCAGCCCACCGCGAACGCCAACAAGCTCGCGGTCGTGTACAGAGAGGCCGCCGTCTTGTCGAGCGCGAACACATCCTGCAGCAGCGGCACACCCCACAATCCGGCGAAGCTCAACAGGTTGCCGGTAATACCAAACAGCACCCAGAAGCCCGGCCAGATATCGCGATTGCGCAGTACGTCGAGCAGTTCGTGGCGCCAATGCCGGGCGTGAGCGGCATGCGACGGCAGGCCATCCAATTCGCGCACAGATGGCAGGCCAAATGCCTCAGGCCGATTGCGCACCAACGACCAAGTGATCTGGGCCATCACCGCCGACAGCAGGCCGATACTCACAAACACCTGTCGCCACGTCAGGTAGCCCAGCACCCACGCCAGCGGTGCGGCCGCGGATATCGCACCGAGGTTACCCAATAACACTGTCAGACCGGCGATGCGCCCGTAGTGCCGATCACTGAACCATACCGCGTTGCTGCGCATCAGCCCCACAAACACCACCGACACGCCCAAGCCCACCAGAAAACGGCCCAGTATGGCAAACCCGAAGGTTTGCGCCACACCGAACAGGATCGAACCCGCGCCCGACACCAGCGCGCCCAGGGTCACACTGGCACGCGGTCCCAGCGTATCCGCCAGCACCCCTGCCGGGATCTGCATCACCGTGTAGACGTAAAAATAGGTTGCCGCCAGAGAACCCAGCGCGACGCCCGTCGTATTGAAGGCGACCGTCAGCTCCGATGCCATCGCGGCCGGGGCCATGCGGTGAAAGAACACCAGCATGTAAGACACGACCAGCACCATGTAAACGATCCAGCGCAATCGGTTGAAGCGGCGCCGTGTCGCAGCCGCCGGGTTGCTCACAAGCCGATCTCGGCGGGCCAGTTGATCAAGGCATCCACCACGGCGCGCTGCTCGGCGGACAATCTCGCGTCGACCGCGAGGCGCGACAACTGTCGGCGGTATTCCTTCAAGTCTATGCTCGATCCACCTTCCGGATCCGACAACCGCTTACGTCGATACCCGTCCCAACGCGCCCGCTCAACGTGATTCAAGGTCTCCGGCCAGTTACGCGCGCGGTAGCGAAACAGCAGTTCGGGAAGCCGCCGATCGGTGAAATCGTAGGTGAAATCAGCGATGCGCTCCGGTGCGGTTTTCCGGATTCTGTCGCACAAACGCCGATCGGCATCGGAAAAAAACCCGCCGTACAAGTCCTGGTCAGGGTCATCGGCGGCAGGAAACCCCGTGTCCGCGAACACCGCCGCCAGCTTGCGATCCACTCCCGTGGAGTTACGCAGCACATCGAGGTGCCGTTTTTCTCGCGCCGCATCCATACCCCAGGCCACGCGTGCGTCGTCGGTCAGCGTATTCATGGGAACGACGACCGGTGCGCGATTCACGTGAATCGCCTTGAGCGGAATGCGTGCCACACCGGGTTGCAGCTCACTGGTCGGCGTATACAGGCGGGCACGAATCTCATCCGCCGAGAGCGTCACCAACGGCTCGGGGTCCACCCGCAGATCGTAGACGATCACGCCATTGGCATTGCCAGGGTGCCAGGCCAACGGCAGTACCGTCGCAATACATCCCTGGCGGGCCGGATAGCGCGCCGAAACGTGCACCACGGGCTGCGCGCGCGCGGGGTCGAGTACGCTGCGCAGATGCTGCTTGTCGCGGTGTGTAAACAGATAGTCGAACAGTTTCGGCTGTCGAGCGCGAATCAGTTTCGCCAGCCCGATGGTGGCGCGCACGTCGGCCAGCGCATCGTGGGCGCCTGTGTGGGCGATGCCATTGGCCGCCGTGAGTTCCTCCAGGCGGAAACTGGTCACATCGGGTTCACGCTCCGGCCAATGGATGCCCGCCGGGCGCAGCGCGCGGGTCAGTCGTACGATGTCGATGAGATCCCACCGCGAATTGCCGTTCTGCCACTCGCGCGCATAGGGATCAAAAAAATTGCGGTAGAACCCATACCGCGTGAACTCGTCATCGAATCGCAGCGTATTGTAGCCAAGCGCACAGGTGCCGGCCTGAATCAATTCGTCATGAATAAAGCGGAAGAACTCGGCCTCGGGCAAGCCCTGCTCCCGGCAAAGCTGTGGCGTGAGCCCGGTGACCATGCAGGCCTCCGGCTGCGGCAGGATGTCGGCGGCGGGTCGTGCATAAATGACCAGCGGTTTGCCGATGACGTTAAAATTCAGATCGGTGCGTATACCCGCGAACTGCGCGGCCCGGTCGCGCCGCGGATCGGCACCCCAGGTTTCGTAGTCGTGCCAATAGAAAGACCGGGTGGCGTTCATACGGCAGTATGCCGCGCGGGAATCGAGGCGCGCCGATCGACAACAAGCTGCGGACGCGAACCCCGCAGCAGACAAACGTCTTGCACATCGACAACGGATAGATTCCACGGCGTTCGCGCTTCGGACATCGGTCTGACTCCCGGTATTGGTTTTGCAGTCACGCCGCGACAGGCCTAGGCCAATCGCTGCTCAGGACAACTCCGGTTACTCCAAGTAAAACGTCAGATCGGCGACCCCGGCATCTTGAAAGCCCTGCCTGCGCAAGCGGCATGCATCACA
Source organism: uncultured Chromatiales bacterium (assembly GCA_965368585.1). Taxonomy (GTDB): domain Bacteria; phylum Pseudomonadota; class Gammaproteobacteria; order Chromatiales; family Chromatiaceae; genus JARRQB01. Next base: position 3,788 of record CBDUNM010000097.1, read on the forward strand.
TCGACCGCAAGCCCGCCCCACCGGATCAGCCCGATAACAGGAAACGGTCAAGCGGTAGTCTACGCCCAGCTCGACGCCGCGCCGAATAATCGCCGCCTTGCTCAAACGGATCAGGGGCGCATGGATACGCACGGCTCGGCCTTCGACTGCGGCCTTGGTGGCGAGATTGGCCAGACGTTCAAAGGCGGCAATGTATTCCGGGCGGCAATCCGGGTAGCCCGAGTAATCCACCGCGTTGACGCCGATGAACAAATCGTTGGCGCCGAGCACTTCCGCCCAGCCGAGCGCCAATGCAAGGAATACCGTATTGCGGGCCGGCACATAGGTGACGGGGATGCCTTCCGCCGGTTTGACGGGTACTGCTATCGCGTTGTCCGTCAATGCCGAACCCCCTATGGCGTCCAGGGCGAGCGGCAGAATCTTGTGTTGCGCCACGGCGAAGGCCCGCGCAACCCGTTCGGCCGCGTCCAACTCTGCCGCATGGCGTTGGCCATAGTCGAGACTCAATGCATAGCAAGCGAATCCCTCCGCGCGCGCAATGGCCAACGCCGTGGCCGAGTCCAGCCCGCCGGACAAAAGCACCACGGCCCGGGGTCTATCGGTACCTTGCGTATCGCGTTCAGACACCCGGCTTATCGCCCCAAAGAAGCTTGTGCAGCTGATATTGAAACCGCACGGGCAGCCGGTCCCTGATAATCCACGCGGCGAGTTGCCGCGCCTCCAGTTGCCCGAAGCTCGGCGAAAATAACACCTCGCAGCGGTGTGTCAGCCGGTAGGCGTCCACTTGCGCGCAACTCCAGCGATAGTCCGACTCGTTGCAGATCACGAACTTGACCTGGTCCCGGGCGCCCAGGCAATCGATGTTTTCATAACGGTTGCGCGCGACCTCACCCGAGCCGGGCGTTTTCAAGTCCATGACCCTGGTCACCCGTGGATCGAGATGACACAAATCCATGGCGCCGCCGGTTTCCAACGACACCTCATGACCGGCATCGCAGAGTGCCCGCAGGAGATCCGCGCAGCCGGGCTGCGCCAGGGGTTCACCACCGGTCACACATACGTGCCTGACGCCATAGTCGGCGACCTGCTCGAGGATATCTTGCTGCGTCCGCCATGCACCTCCTTTGAAGGCGTATGCTGTATCGCAGTAGCGGCATCGCAGGGGACAACCGGTCAGCCGCACGAATGCCGTCGGAAAGCCGGTGCTGCGACTTTCGCCTTGCAGGGAAAGAAAGATCTCGGTGATGCGCAGAGAGGACGCCAAGCCGCCGCGGTCCAAGCCGTGCCTCACCTAGTGGACCACTAGCGCGCCTCGCGGGCGATTCGCTGCAAGCGCTGCCGGGCCATGTCCGCTGACGCCGAACCCGCATATCTTTCCACGACCTGGTTCAGCACCTGCTGTGCTTTGTCGATATTGCCGGCCGTGTGCTCGATATAACCGATCTTCAACATTGCTCCGGGTACCTTTAGGCTGGCGGGGTACAAATCCACCACCTTCTGGAACTCGACCAACGCCGTGGCGTTGTCCTGGGTGACGTAGCTCGCTTCGGCCAACCAGTACTGCGCATTCGCGGCGAGTTGATGGTCGGGGTAGGTCTCCAGGAATACGCGAAACGCGGCTATCGCTTCGCCGTAGCGCCGCTGTTCGGGTCGCAACATATCGTATGCCGCCTGGTAGTCGGCCTCGGCCTTGGCCGGATCCGAGGTCGCCGGCCGACGGGGTTGCGGTGCAGCGCCGGTCGCATCGTCCACGGCACCGGTTGGCTGAACGGCGTCCGGCACGGTTGCCCCTGACGGAGCGCTTTGCAGCTGCGACAGGCGTTGATCGACGTCGAGATACAGATCTCGCTGTTTTTGCTGCAGGGTCTCGATTGTGTGCTGCAGAACTTCTATTTCGCCCCGCAGCTCGCGATTTTCGCGGCGCATCGCATCGAGCTGCAGTGTCAATTCGGTGATCTTTTCAACGCGCAGCTCCAAACGCTCCAAACGCTGCTTGGTGGACAGCTGCGCCTGGGCTGAGTGCAGGGGCATCATCACCAGCACGAGCACACAGCCCGTTATCCTGCTCAATGAATATCGCAATGCCGTCATTCGAACGCTTCGTTCAATGGTTAAAAGACAACCCGCTTATTCGGGGTAGGTCGCAGGGTGGGCGACGCACGTGCAAGCAGTCGGCGAAGACGCCAGTTTACACGATTGCGCCGACCCGGCGGGACCGATCCCAGGGCATCCGCAGCGGGGGGTATTTCACCGCCGCACCAAGCTCCCGCCGGCAACGGCGGGGGCCCTGGTTCGATGCGGTTCACTGATGGTTCAATACCGCCCGGCGATTCATCGCCCAGGCCGACTCGTAATGACCCGAATCCTGCGGCCGCTCTTCACCGTAGCTCAAGGTCGACAATTGACCGGGATTGACCCCCTGTGCCTCGAGAAAACGCAGTACGGCTTGCGCGCGCCGTTCGCCCAACCCGATGTTGTATTCTCGCGACCCCCGTTCGTCAGCATGCCCTTCAATGATCAGATTGACCTCCGGATTGCTCGACAGGTAATCCGCGTGGGCGCGCAGCACATCGTAATATTCGGTACGGATCTCGCTCTTATCGAAATCGAAGTAGATGATCTTGGTGTACAGCGGACCGCTTGGATCGTCCAGAGGATTACCGCTCCAGGCCCGGCCAGCGAGGGCACCGCTGGTGCGGGCGTCGCCCATGGATGCGCTGCTGCGCTCATCCACTTGAGCACCGTCCGACGTCGGTCCCGTGGAACTGCAGCCAACGATTACAAGTAATACCAGTGCTACTAGGCCGATCTGCCCGGCTTGATTCAGTTTCATCGGATTATCTCCCGTTTTGATGGAGGGGACCAGACCGGCTCGCGCACGTCACCTGACTGAAATCCCAGTCGCTGCCGCACCCGTCCGTCGGTGGATACAGCAGCCAGTACGCCACGTCCTTGCACGCGCGTGGCGTAAATTATCATGCTCCCGTTCGGCGCGAAACTCGGCGACTCATCCAGGTTGCCGTCGCTCAGTACGCGCATACTACGGCTGCGCAGATCCAGAATTCCGATTCGGTATTTTCCGTCCTGCCGGGTCACCATGGCGAGTTCGTTACCATCGGGCGAGTAGGACGCGCGAGCGTTATAAGAGCCTTCATAAGTTACCCGTTCCACGGTGCCGCCGCCGACCGGAACCTGGTAGATTTGCGGTGCGCCGCCTCGATCAGAGGTAAACACGATGGTTTTTCCGTCCGGCGACCAGGCAGGTTCAGTATCAATCGACCAGTGCCGGGTTACAGGCTTGAGTGTGCGCTGTGCGAGATCCATCACAAAAATATCCGGATTTCCGTCCTTCGACAGGGTCATGGCCAGACGACGACCATCGGGAGACCAGGCCGGTGCGCCGTTGATACCCTTGAAAGACGCGATTTTCTCCCGGCGCCCGGTATAGACCTCCTGGATCCAGATACCCGGTTTACTGTTCTCGAATGACACATAGGCGATCTGACGACCGTCCGGTGACCAGGCCGGCGACATCAAGGGTTCCGTGGAAGCCACGATCGTTTGCGGACCGAATCCGTCCGCATCGGCGATTTCGAGCACGACGCGATCGCTGCCGTCTTTGCCTCGTGTAGAGGTGACGTAAGCGATACGCGTGGCGAATGCGCCCGGCTCCCCGGTCAGCGTCTCATACACGATGTCCGCAATCTGATGTGCGGTGGCGCGTAAATCACGCTCCGTGGTCGGTATGCTGAAGCCGGTGATCTGCTCGCCGCGGAACACGTCAAACAGCTGGAACCTGACGAGATAGCCCCCCGGCCCGTTCGGCGTGATGCGGCCGACCACCAGGTTTTCCATGGCCAACGCGCGCCAGTCGCGAAAATCGACATCTTCACCGCTGCCGGGTCGCGCCAGCATGTCGGCTTCGGGCAGGGGTTTGAAACGCCCACTGCGCCCGAGGTCCGCGGCAATCACGGTTGCGACGTCCTGACCCGGCTCGCTGCCCGGATCGCCGTTCCAGGCGAACGGCACCACTGCCAGCGGCAACGCCCCCTCGGCGCCCTGAGTGATTTCGATCGTCAGGGACACCGCCTGGCCCGGCCACCACAGTAACGGCAGCAGCAACAATGCACGCAGTCGACGCATGCCAGTCGCGGCTTGCGCCTTGCGTATCGGAGGGCGGGATTCACCTGCTCGCGAACAACCGTGACGCTGCCATGGACAAAATATCGGGTTGCGGACATTCATATGATCGATTGTTGGCGGGTAGTTGGACATTATGCTTCCGGGTTGAATTCGAATGTGATTTCGCGAAACGTTGATCGCAGGCGATCGGTTGTCGGTATGGGCAGGGGATCCGCCTTGTACACGGCCGTCTCGACCGATCGATCGAAGGCGCCGTTACCGCTCGAGCGCACGATTTGCACCAGCAGCACCGAACCGCTGCCGCCCAGGCGAACTTTGACATCACAGCGCAGACCGCGCCCTGCGGTTCCCGGCGGTCGTAACCAATTGCGCTCGATTTTCTGCTTGATCGCGGCAATCGCCGACCGCTGCGCGACGGCGTCCTGCTCGGCCTGCAACTGGGCCACCAACGCGGCTTCACGCGCTGCACGCTCCGCCTTGGCCTTGGCGGCGGCCGCCTTGCGCTTGGCCTCCGCTTCGGCTGCTCGTCTGGCTGCCTGTTCGGCCTTTTTCCTGGCCTCGGCCTCCGCCTGACGCCGGGCTTCCTGCTCGGCCTTGATCTTGGCTTCCGCCTCCGCCTTACGCTTGGCTTCGGCAGCTTGCTTGGCGGCCCGTTCGGCCTCTTGCTTGGCCTTGACCTCCGCCATTTGCCTGGCTTCCAGTTCGGCTTGCTGGCGTGCCTCAGCGTCCGCTTTGCGTTTCGCCTCCAGTTCCGCCAGACGCTGCTGTTCCTGCTCGATCTGCCGCTTCGCCTCCTGCGCCGCCCGCTGTTTTTCCAGTTCGGCCAGACGTTGCCGCTCGGCGTCCTGCTGCAGGCGCAATGCCTCTTGCTTCCGCTCCATCTCGGCCAGACGCTGCCGTTCCTGCTCGGCGCGTTGCTCCGCTTCGGCCTGCCGCTGGGCGGCACCCGCCGCCTGATCTGCGCGCTCGCGTTCCAATGCCGCCAGCCGCGCCTTCTCCTCCTCGCGGCGGCGTTGCAGCTGCGCCTGATCCTCCGCCTCGGGCTGGCGTGCCGGATCGGCAGGATCGGAGTCGATCTCGGCGACTTGCTCGCGTTCGGCATTCTCGATGCGCGTCGCGAGCTGTGCATCCTCCACCAGCCGTGCTTCGACGATTTGCACGTTGTCGTCGACCTGCTCGGGCTTTTTCAACCAGTCCACGCCGACCACGAGAAAAGCCACGATCGCGATATGCATCAGGATGGCGAGGGCCGCGGCCAGCGGATTGCGTCGGAGTATCCCGATCATGGCCGTCGCCCGCCGATGCGCCGTTTCGAAATCTCCATACCGCGCGGTTCCGCTGTAACGAAACGACTTCGGGACACCATACGAACCCTCAAGACTCCGGCGGACGGGTGAGCAAGCCGACGCTGGGCGCTCCCGCGGTTTGCAGCAGCACCATCGCCTGCACCACGCGACCGTAGTCAACCGCTTCGTCGCCCTTGACCAGCACCGGAATCCCCGGATTAAGGCGGATAATGACTTCGGCGTCGTGTACCAGCTCGTCGTCCGTCACGAACTTGATACGATCGTCGTCAAAGGTCAGTGCATAGTTTCCGTCACGGTCGACGCTCACCACCAGCGGCCGCTTGGCATCGTCTGCCAGCGGTTTTGCATCGGCGTGCGGCAGATCGACTTTTACCCCTTGAGTCAACAGCGGCGCCGTAATCATGAAAATGACCAGCAGCACCAACATTACGTCGATATAGGGGACGACATTGATCTCACTCATCGGCTTGCGTTTTCGAATGCGGCGCGCCATGGGTCAGGCGCTGCGCTGCCGCGCGTTTGTGTGCGCCTGGCGTTGCAGGATGTTGGAAAACTCTTCGACAAAATCATCGTACCGCCCCTCCAACCGCTCCGCCTTGTGCGCATACTTGTTGTAAGCCACCACCGCCGGTATCGCGGCAAACAGGCCCATCGCAGTCGCGATCAGGGCCTCGGCGATGCCCGGCGCGACCAGGTTCAAAGTCGCCTGCTTGACGTTACCGAGCGCCTGGAAGGCATTCATAATTCCCCACACGGTACCGAACAGACCCACGTAGGGACTCGTTGAACCGACCGTTGCCAGAAACGACAAGTGGTTTTCTAAGCCGTCCATTTCCCGGTTTGACGCGACGCGCATGGCACGGCGCGAACCCTCCACCAGGGCCATGGGATCGATACCCTGATTCTCGCGTAAGCGCAGGAACTCGCGAAAGCCGGAATGAAAGATGGCTGCCAGTCCGCCGCTCGTATCGCTCTCGCGATCCACCCGCCGATACAGCTCCTTGAGGTCTCCGCCCGACCAAAACCGGCTTTCGAACTCCGCCGCCGCCTTCTCCGCCTTGCGCAACACGCGGGAGCGGTCGAAAATCATGGTCCAGGAGATTACCGATGCGATCAACAACGCTGCCATGACTGCTTGCACCAGCGGACTCGCATTGAGTACCAGCTGAACAAACTCCAGATTATTCGACATCGGCTACGATCTCCAGGATGGCCGGCGGCAAGGCGGCGGGGCGAAAACTTTTCGTGTCTAGACAAACAACGAGCACAAGACCACGACTCAAAACCACGCCATCGGTATCGCGCAGGATTTCCTGTTCGAAGGTGATGCCGGTGCGCCGATGCTCGGCCACGCGTGCCACGACAGTGAGCGCTTCGTTGAATCGCGCCGGCCTGAGGTAGTCGACTTCCACCCGCCGCACGGCGAACAGCACCCCCGGTTCCTCCATCAACTCATCCTGCTCAAAACCCAATTCACGCAACCACTCGGAGCGGGCACGTTCCATGAACTTGAGGTAATTGGCGTAGTACACCACTCCCCCGGCGTCGGTGTCCTCATAATACACCCGTACCGGGTGTCGATATTCTTTCAACGAACCACCCTTTGCGTCGCTTGGCGTTTGTTCGGCACGATAAAGTAAAATGTCGCTGCAATATAGCTCTTGGCAAACACTTGGGCGGCCGTTGAGCGTACCGGACGAACGCTCGCGCGACTTAAGAGATCGTTGCTTAAATAACGCGTTCCGGTCAGTTTTGCCATGGTCCGAATCGGCTTGGTGGAAAAGGTTCAGTCTTCCAACCCGGAACCGTGAAACAGGTCCGGTTCACTCGCTTTCTCGCGGGGCGAAAAGCCGAACTGCTCATACGCGGCGCGGGTTGCAGTGCGCCCGCGTGGCGTACGCATCAGAAAACCCTGCTGGATCAGGAAGGGCTCCAGGACATCCTCTATCGTGCCGCGCTCTTCACCGATGGCCGCCGCCAGACTGTCGACCCCGACCGGCCCGCCTTCGAACTTTTCGATCACGGCCAACAACAGGCGGCGGTCCATGTGGTCAAAGCCGTTCGCATCCACCTTGAGCAGATTGAGCGCGGCGTCGGCCACGGCGACATCGACCCGACCAGCGGCCTTCACCTGCGCATAGTCCCGCACGCGGCGCAATAAGCGGTTGGCGATACGCGGTGTTCCGCGCGAGCGCCGGGCGATCTCCATCGCGCCAGCCGCGTCGCTCTCTATGCCGAGGATATCGGCGGAGCGCCTCACGATCCGGGCAAGCTCCGTGTGCGAATAAAACTCGAGCCGCTGCACGATGCCGAACCGGTCCCGCAAAGGCGAGGTGAGCAGTCCCGCCCGCGTCGTCGCACCAACCAGGGTAAAAGGCGGCAGATCGACCTTGATTGAACGCGCGGCCGGGCCTTCGCCGATCATGATATCGAGCTGATAATCCTCCATCGCCGGATAAAGTACTTCTTCCACGACCGGGCTCAAGCGGTGAATTTCGTCCACGAACAACACATCGTGGGCTTCCAGGTTGGTCAACAAGGCCGCCAGGTCACCCGCCTTTTCGATCACGGGCCCGGACGTCTGGCGCAACTGCACACCCATTTCGTTGGCGATCACGTGGGCCAGAGTGGTTTTACCCAATCCCGGCGGCCCGAAGATCAGGACGTGATCCAACGCCTCGCGGCGGGCGCGGGCGGCCGGGATGAAGATCTCCATCTGCTCGCGCACGGCCGGTTGGCCGACATATTCGGCGAGCGTCTTGGGCCGGATGGCACGATCGACGGCAACGTCATCGGACGTGGCAGCGGCGCTGATCACTCTTTCGGGATCGCTCATATCACGGCTCATTGCTTGGCGGCCGCCTGCAGAGCAGCCTTGATGATGGTTTCGGTGTCCATACCCGGTGCGGTCACCGCACGGACCATTTTGCTCGCGTCGAGCGGCTTGTAGCCCAGTGCGATCAGGGCACTGACCGCGTCCCCATCCGCACTGTGCGGCACGCCAGGCACGGTCGCGGCCGAGCCGCCGTTCGCCGTCGCCGCGCGCAGGGGCTCAAGCCGGTCGCGCATCTCGACAATCAGCCGCTCCGCGGTCCTCTTGCCGACACCAGGCAGGCGCGTCAGGGCGGCAATATCCCCCGACTGCACGCACACGCCGAACTCGTCGGCCGTCATGCCGGAGAGAATAGCCAGCGCCATCTTGCCGCCTACCCCGCTCACCTTGAGCAGAGCGCGAAACAACAGCCGGTCGCCTTCGTGCACAAATCCGTACAGCACATGCGCATCTTCACGGATCGCCAGGTGCGTAAACAGCGTCACCGGCGCGTCGGCGGCGGGCAAGTCGTAAAAGGTCGACATGGGCGCCTCGACTTCGTATCCCACGCCGTTAACATCCAGGAGCAGAAAGGGCGGCTGCTTCTGAATCACCCGCCCGCGCAGCCGCCCGATCACGAGGCGCCACCCAGTCGCTGCACAGTTGCAAAACTGTGCGCGTGGCAGATGGCGACCGCGAGCGCGTCGCTTTGGTCCAGCGCGAGTTTACCGTCGAGCGCCAGAATCAAACGCACCATGTGCTGAACCTGCTCCTTGCCGGCGCCACCGCTGCCGACCAGCGCCTGTTTAATCGATCGCGCCGAATATTCGTACACCGGCAGCCGGGTGGTGACGACCGCGGTGACGGCCGCTCCCCGCGCCTGACCGAGTTTCAGCGCCGAAGCCGCATTGCGCGCCATGAACACCTGCTCAATGGCGACCTGATGCGGCTGCGTCTCCTGCACCACAGCGCTAATGCCGGCAAAGATCTCACCCAATCGTTGCGCAAACTGCCCCTGCGCCGTGCGTATGCAGCCGCTGGCGACATGGCGACTGCGCACACCGTCACTGTCGATGACGCCGAACCCGGTCACCCGGGAACCGGGATCGATACCCAGTACGCGTCTGAGGCGAATCAGCTGAGCTCCTCAAGAATCTCGTCGGAGATGTCCGCATTGGTGAACACCTCCTGCACGTCGTCCAGGTCTTCGAGCACGTCGACCAGTTTGAGCAGTTTCTCTGCGTCGTCCCGCTCGAGTTGCGGCTTGGTTTCCGCGTCATAAGTCACCTCGGCGGAGTTGGGCGGCAGGCCGGCCCCTATCATCGAAGCGCGGACGCTATCATAGTCGTCGGGCGCGGTGTACACATCGATCGAACCGTCGTCGTTGGTTACCACGTCCTCGGCGCCCGCCTCCAAGGCCGCTTCCAAAACGGCATCTTCGTCCACACCCGGCTCGTAACTCAGAATCCCGCGGCGAGTGAACATATAAGCCACGGACCCGTCCGTACCCAGATTCCCATTGTGCTTGGTGAAGGCGTGCCGCACTTCCGAGGCAGTCCGGTTGCGGTTGTCAGTCAGACATTCGACCATGATGGCCGCACCCGCAGGCCCGTAGCCCTCGTAACGGATCTCGTCGTAGTTGTCTCCCTCGCCAGCGCCGGCACCCCGTTGGACTGCGCGGTCGATGGTGTCCTTGGGCATATTGGCACCCTGCGCCTTATCCATGGCCAGACGCAGGCGCGGGTTGGTATTGGGGTCGCCGCCCTCCTTCGCCGCGACGGTGACCTCTCGGATCAGTTTGCTCCACATCTTGCCGCGTTTCTTATCGTTCGCGGCCTTTTTGTGTTTGATGTTGGCCCACTTACTGTGCCCCGCCATGCGTCACCTCTGGCAAAATTACAACCGCGGATGCCACTGCGGCACCCTGCTTTCCGATTTAGCCGTCGATTTTATCATCGTCGCGGCATGGTTTGATATCTGCGCACGGCTCAAGAACTTCCGGAGCCAGACGATCTTTGTAGCAGCGCCCCGCGTCGCCATTCATGAGCCGCATGCCCTGTTTCCTCGATCTGGCGGAAAAACCCTTGCCGCTGCTGCCGCAGACGGCGGAAATGCTGCACCGGCTGCTTGGCCAGCATCACGTGCGCACGCCCGATCTGCAGCGGGTCATACTGCAGGATCCCGCCGCCACCATGGCCATTTTTCGTCATTTGCACAAACTTCGCCCCGGCAGCACGGCCGAGGTGGCGGATATTGCCCACGCCGCGTCGCTGATCGGGTTTTCCGCCTTTCAGCATCTTTTGACCGGCCTGCCGACCATCACCGCCTCGCAAGCAACGCGGCTGGAAGCGGCCCGAGTTCATTACTCGATCAACGCCCACGCCGGGATCTTTGCAAAGAACTGGAGTGAAATTAGCGGCTTGAGCAACCCGACTACGCAAGCGACCGCCGCCGTGCTGCAGAACCCCGCACCCCTGGTGCTGGCCGTCAATGACCCCGAAGCCGCATTGCGAGCGCAAAACGCAACGCGCTCCGGTGTTGCGCACGAGGTCGCTTACAGCGCCGAGTTCGGTATTCAGGCCCGCGAGGCAAACCAGGCGCTGGCTCATCGCTGGGGCTACCCCTCGCACGTGTTCAGACCCGAGCAGCTTCCGGACCAGCAGAACGTCGGCGCGTCGATCGTATCCCTGGCGGCGCGGCTGGCGCGCTCTTCGGCGCTAGACTGGCGCAGTGCCGACCCGCTGCTGCTGTCAGAGTTGGCCGGGTTGCTCAATCAGAGCGAAGACTTGGCAGCGGCCGGGTTCCACGCGCTCGCCGCTTCGGCCGCCCGGGAACTGCACCCGCTCGGCTTCCCGTCGATCGCTTTCTCCGTGCTGCAGGCTCGGATCGAAGACGCGCTGACCCCCGAAGAGCAGCGTCGTCTCGACCAAATTCTGGCCCGCATGAACCAGTCGCTGGCCCCGCCCGCGGCGGGCGCGACCATCAATCCGCTGCAACGGGCCCTGACCACCACGCTGGACGGGATCGTCAAAGACGCGCGTGTACGATGCGTGGTCTTCGCGATGCTGAACGGCGACCGCTCGCGGCTGCGCACAAGACTCGCGCTGGGCGGTCGGCCGAACGACCCGATCCGCCAACTCAACCTCGGCACGCAACAGCGGCACTTGTTTTCGCTGCTGCTCGCCAAGGCACAAAGCCTCTGGGTCACCGACGCCAACCGCGGCAAGTATCAGGCGCTGTTTCCCGAGGAGCTTGCCGACGCCCTCAACCGAACGGATTTCTTCGCCATGTCGCTGATTGTGGACGGGCGGCCCATCGGGGTCTTGTACGCGGACGGCCCGCTGCTTACCGAAGACGGGTACGCCAAGTTCCGCCGCCGGTGCCGGCAGGCGGTGGCGCATCTTAGCCGCAACAGCAAGGCGGCTTGATTTTCGTCACTGCGCACTCAGCCGAGTTTTCCTAGACTTGACCCTATGTCGAATCAAACACTGGCTTACGCGATCGAAGATCGCCTTTACCTGAATATCACCGATCGCTGTACCCTGGCGTGCCGATTCTGTCCTAAGCACAACGGCAGCTGGAGAGTGCACGACTACGACCTCGCATTGCTACGGCGCCCGACCGTCGCGGACGTGGTGCACGCAATCGGCGAGCCGCGGGCCTACACGGAGGTCGTGTTCTGCGGCTACGGCGAGCCGACCTTGCGGCTCGAGCCGCTGCTTCAGATTGCCGAGTACGTGCAGACCCACGGCGTGCCGGTGCGCGTCAATACCGATGGACTGGCGAATTTGGTTCACAAGCGTAACGTCTTGCCGCTGTTCCAGGGCCGCGTCACCGCGTTGTCCGTCTCGCTGAATGCACCAAATCAGGCCGTGTACGAACGCCACTGTCAGCCGTCGCTCCCCGGCAGCTTCGACGCGGTCAAAACCTTCTTGAGACAAGCCAGGACTTACGTGCCCGCGGTTACGGCCACCGCGATCGACGGTCTCGCGGGTGTCGATATTGAGGCCTGTCGCAATCTAGCGACGGAACTGGGCGTCGATTTTCGCCGCCGCGCACTGGACATCGTTGGTTGAGTGCGTTCGCTCTGGAAGATGCTGACAGCTACTAACGCCGGCGCGACTGGAAACTGGCGCAGCACCCGCACAACGCTGACCCGGTGGTCGTCGAAGCCGATGACCCTGCCAGACCGAGTAGCCGCGAACGCGCGGCCCTCTATCTATACCGCGCCCGGTGCTTCGACCGGATTGCCGAACCCCAACCATAACAGGTTGAACGCTTGCACAGACCGTGACAGAGTTTCCGCCTGTAAATCGCCGATCGACAACCAGTCATGACAGACCAAACCGACCGCCCGGTACCGACCGAGATCAATCTGCATCGTAAATCAAGGGTTTTGCGAATGACCTTTTCCGACGGCAAGTCGTTCGATCTGCCGTGCGAATATCTGCGCGTGCACTCTAAGGCGGCAGAGGTCGTCACCCGGTCGACACCGGAAACGGGCAAGGAAAACATCAGAATCGCCAGTATCGAACCGCAAGGCTCGTACGCCATCCGCATCGTCTTCGACGATGGACACGATACCGGCATCTGCTCGTGGGAGACCTTGTGCGAGCTCGGCGTGAATCGGGCCGCCTACTGGCAACGCTATCTCGATCGTCTGGCGGCCGCCGGATACACTCGCGAAGGCACCCGCCTGGGCGATGCCGACGATCGCGAGCGTAAGATCAGGCTGTTGTATTTCGCTTACCTTGCGAAATACCAGCGCAAGGAGTCGGAAGAGGTGACACCGCCAGCAAGCGTCGAGGATGTACGAAGTCTGTTGACGTGGTTGTGCAAGAAAGAACACGATCGCGGCTATCTGCTCGCCGCTGACAATGTGCAGATCACCGTCAACAAGCAGTTCACCGAACCTTACACCAGACTCGATCCGGGCGACGAGATCGCGATCGTTCCGGTCAAGCCTACGCCGCCCGCGCCAACGTCTAGACCGCGCTGACGGCGTGCGCGCACTGCACGACGTTTGACGCACATCCACCGGCCAACCGCTGCACAACACCATGATCTCCGGCGCTCAAATCCGACTTGCAAAGGTGTCTGAGGCAAGGTGTATCGCGGTGATGTCCAGGGACTGGATCGAATCGGGACTGGGATGGTCATGGACCGCGCCGCGCGTGGTCGGCAGGATTCGCGGCGCTCACGCCAACGTCATCGTGTGCGTCGAAGGTAATCGCATCGCCGGATTCGCCATCATGAGCTATAGCGGCAACGAGGCGCACCTGGAATTGCTGGGCGTGCGCCCCGACCGGCGACTGACCGGAGTGGGCAAATGCCTGGTCAACTGGTTGGAAACCACGGCGCTGGTGTTTGGCGCCGGCGTCGTGTACCTGGAAACCCGCTCGGCTAACCGGGCGGCGAGGCGATTCTACGAACGTCTTGGGTATCGCGTCGTGCAACGCATACCCGCCTACTACAAGGGCAGGGAAACCGCCCTACGCATGGCACGGGATCTATGGGCTAAGCGGTTTACCGCGCGATGACGCTGGAAATGCAACCCGGATCACACCGGAGACTGCGGCCGGAAAGCACGATCTGGTACAATTTACAGCTATCTTACGGCTTGATGCCGAGACACTGCAGCACGTAGTCCCGTCCGATACGCCGGGGCGTCAATCTAGGCTCGATCGGGAAAAGGACACTGCCGTCACGCATTCGGAGTTTCGGTTGGCGCCGTATCGCAGCCACATTGGAATTCCGCATTTTTCTCACCCAGGCGACCGTAGGCCTCGCAAGTTGCCGGCGCACGCCATACCGTCATCCGACGGGGAGAAGCACAGGATTATGCTTAAATATTTATTGATAACGACAACGATTTCCATGTTGTCCCTGGCCGCGCCGACCCGCGCCGGCGAAAGCCCGACGCCGGCGTATCCTGAAATTCAGCAGGGCAGGAACCTCGGGGATTGCGTCAACAAACTGCATGCCCAGGACGGCGGCTGGTGTGAAATCCGCGTCGACGACAACCACCCCTCCATATCTTCGGTATGGCCCAAACCGCTGGATCGCAAGACCCGTATGTTCACTGGTCCCACATCGATCCTGATTGCCTGGAACAGCGCGGCTTTCGATGAAAAGCGAGGCCTGATGTATTTCATGGGCGGGGGGCACGGTGATTATGGCGGCAACGAAGTGTACGAGTTCGACCTGAACACGGGGCGCTGGACCCGGCTGACCGAGCCCTCACCCCTGGAGAATCTGTTCGTCGCAATCGACTACGGCAGCCGGCCGGACAGCCCTTGGCGCCGCCTTTGCTGGATGCCGCACACCCCTACGGTGCCGGCCAGCGCCCACACCTACGACGGCCTGCAATACAGCACCAAGACCGACACGTTTTTTAACCACGTCAGAAAAGCGGCCGACGGCGCCTGTTTCGAAGATGAGGAAGACCGCTACAAGAACCACTCGGCCGTGCTGGGCGACAACGTGGAGAACGCGGTGGGCTGGTATGAATTCAATCCGTCCAGAACCGACCAACGCAACGGCCTGCAACCGCTGACATGGAGAAAGGTGCTGGGTTTCAGCGACTTGGAGCCGTATGGGCTGCATCGTGGTTTTCCGGTATCAGCGGAATTACCGGGCGGCGACATTGTGCTGGGTTCGAACTTTCTTTCCGTCGTCATCGATCCGAAGAATCCGAAACCCGGGACGTTCAAGCCGTTCGCGAAGATGGCCGACTGGGGCGACGCCACGCAGATCTACGATGCGCAAAGGGACCTTGTTTGGTCCATTCACGGCAGGGTGTTGTTGGCCTTCGCAGCCAAGTCAGGGCAGTTGATTCGGACGATAAAAACGAAAGTCGACCATGGGAAATCCCTGGCGTTCGACAAAACAGGCAAGCTGGTGTTCTGGAACGGTGCCTCGAGCATTTATACCGTCGATCCGGATGAACGAGATCCTCGGTGGCAACTGTTCGACTGGCAAGGGTATGGTCCGGGCAGCAGTTCCGGCCAGGGTCGCGTGTACGGTAAATGGGTCTATTTGAAAGAGCATGATCTGTTCGCGGGGATCTCCGATCACAGTACGGGCGTATGGATATACAAGCAGCCAAAGAAGCTGCGGCCTACCGTTCTGTCCACGATCAACGCGCAGCAAATGATCTACGAAGCCAAGGCCAACAGTACCGTCACGATTCCTCCGGGGACCTACGGGGGCGGGCTGCACATCAACAAGTCGCTGACGGTCAAGCTGGCGGGGGTGAATCTGCGTGGCATCGCCAAGCAAAAAGGCATTATCAACGTCGAGTGCAACCGCTGCCAAGTGCTGTTGGAGGATTTCCACGCCAATGGACCTGCGGCCGGCTGCGTGGTGGGTGATTGCGCGGGCATCAAGGCGGAGGGCGTGAACTTCGATCTGACTGTCAAACGCGCGCACATCGACAAGACGGTGCTGGGCATTCTGACCGACAACCGGGGCGGCGCCGTCACGCTCGAAGACAGCCTG
Source organism: uncultured Chromatiales bacterium (assembly GCA_965368585.1). Classification (GTDB taxonomy): domain Bacteria; phylum Pseudomonadota; class Gammaproteobacteria; order Chromatiales; family Chromatiaceae; genus JARRQB01. The sequence continues at coordinate 19,550 of CBDUNM010000097.1, forward strand.
ATCGAAAATACCGGACTGAACGATCGATCGGGCAATCTCGGTCACGGTTTTTACGCCGGCGATATCGATTCCGTGGTGATTCGCGACTCGACCGTCAGACGATCCTTCGGCGACGGTCACTTGTTCAAGAGCAGAGCGCCGCAGAACTCGATCGAGCACAGTGTGATCGCCGGTATGGACGGCCGCCACTCGCGAACCATCGATCTGCCCTGTAGCGGTACGCTGCTGGTGCGAAACAGCACCCTGCAACACGGCGCAAACGCTGACAATGCAGACATCATCAGCGTCGGCACGGAACCCGGCCCCTGTCAGAACCGGATTCATCCCGCCGATATTTCCATTTTGCACAGCTGGATCATCATTGACCGGGACGAGTCACC
>CBDUNM010000098.1:0-19691 GCA_965368585.1 uncultured Chromatiales bacterium
CCGCTTTGTGATTTAATCCCGCCAGTAACGTCAACGGGATCGCCGTGAAATGAGAACCGTATACGTCAATGGCCACTACGTGCCGGAGAACGAAGCTCGCGTGTCCGTCTTCGATCGCGGTTTTCTATTCGCTGACGCCGCCTACGAAGTCACCTCCGTGGTCGAAGGCAAGTTGATCGACTTTGCCGGCCACTGCCAACGATTGCACCGTTCGCTGCGCGAGCTGGATATGGGTTTCGCTATGCCCGACGAGGCATTGCTCGAAATTCACCGCCAACTTATTCGACTTAATTCGCTCGATGAGGGGCTGATCTATCTGCAGGTCACCCGGGGTGAGGCAGATCGAGACTTTCTGTTCCCGCCCGCAGCCACGCCCAACAGCGTAGTGTTGTTTTCGCAGCGTAAAGCATTGCTCGAATCGCCCCAGGCGCGCCGGGGTATTAAGGTGATCACCCTGGAGGATCTGCGCTGGCAGCGTTGTGATATCAAAACGGTGCAGTTGCTGTACCCGTCGATGGCCAAGATGCAGGCCCAGGCCGAAGGCGTGGACGACGCCTGGCTGGTGAGAAACGAACTGGTTACCGAGGGGACGTCGAATAACGCCTATATCGTGACCCCCGACGGCAGCATCGTGACCCGGGAGTTGTCCCATTCCATCCTGCACGGCATTACCCGCAGGGCGGTACTGGACTGTGCAGAGCGGTTGAAAATGAACGTAGAAGAGCGGCCGTTTACGGTGGCTGAAGCCCTTGAGGCGCAAGAAGCATTCTCCACTTCGGCCTCCAGTTTTGTCATGCCGGTGGTTGAGATCGACAGGCATACACTCGGGGACGGCAGACCGGGTGAAGTCGCTACGAGCTTACGGGAAACCTACATCGAGGAGAGTCTGAAAACCGCAATCTAGGCGGATATGGGGTCAAGTCTAGCAATATTAGTATAAAGATTCATCCGTTATCGGCGTGGCGCCCTCGTCAGGGTACGCACGTAAACCCTCGGCCTACAAACTCAGGTCGACGATTTCCATGCGGTGATTGCCGCCGGGATGCTCCTCGGAAGGACCTTGCGTGAGTATGGCTACGCCTTCAACGATGCCTTCGTGGCGCAGCCAGGCACGTAAGAACGGTGTCCAATCGGCCGCATCGGCATCAACCAGTACCGGGTACACGCCGTACGAAAATTGCAGTGCCTGACAGGTGGCGGTCTCCCTGCTGAAGGCCGTTATCCACGTGGGCAGGCGAAAGCGTGTCACGTTGCGCGCCATCGACCCGGAGCGCGTCGGCACCGCTACCGCGACCGGTTGCAGCGCAGTCACGGCTTGGTGGACGCTGCGTGCGATTAGGTCCGTCAGCGGCGGACTGCCCGGCGACCGAATATCCAGATCGACTCGGGAGCGATGCGGTTCGGTCGCGGCGGCGATTTCGGCAAGCATGCTGACCGCCGCAATGGGGAAACGCCCCATGGCGGACTCTGCCGAAAGCATCACGGCATCGGTTCCGTCCAGGATCGCGTTGGCGACATCGGTCGCCTCGGCGCGCGTGGGGCGGCGATGCTCGGTCATCGATTCCAGCATTTGCGTTGCCGTGATAACCGGTTTGCCGTGTCGGTTGGCGGCGCGCATCAGATTTTTCTGCACCATCGCCATCTCGGAGATGGGAACTTCCACGCCGAGGTCACCGCGCGCCACCATGATTCCATCGGCGGCGTCGAGAATCTCGTCGAGATTGTGCAGCGCGCGTGCGCGCTCGATTTTGGCGATGACAAAGGGGTGGCAGCCCATCTCGGCGGCGGCCTGCTTCACCGCCGCAATATCCGCCGCCGTCGAAACAAATGATTGACTGATGGCGTCGAGCCCTTGTTCCAGCGCGAACTTCAGGCAGTCGCGATCGCGTTCGGTAAAGGCGCTGATACCGAGGTCGATCCCGGGCAGGTCGAGGCCCTTGCGCGACAGCAGTTCCCCGCCGACGCGGACCTCGCAGTGTACGTCCGTACCGGCCACCTCGCGTACCTTGAGCGAGATTAAACCGTCGTTGAGAAACATTTTGTCGCCGGGGTGCACCGACTGCGGCAATCGTGCGAAGGTTACCGAAATACGTGACGCATCACCGACGATGTCGTCGGTCGTTAGAATGACCGTATCCCCCTGGGCGAGTTCGATCGGGTCTTCTTTGAGTTCTCCAATGCGGATCTTCGGCCCGGGCAGATCGGCCATGATCGCCAGGCGGCGCCCCGTCAACTCCGACGCCTCGCGCAACCGGGCGATGGTTTGGGCATGTGTGTCGAAATCGCCGTGGGAAAAGTTGAGTCGCGCAACGTTCATCCCTGCGCGCAGCATGGCCGCCAGGGTGGCGGGGTGATCGGATGCCGGGCCGATTGTGCAGACCAGCTTGGTTTTGTTGGTGGACAGTTCCATAGGTGTTCCTGATTGGTCGATCGCGATAGACAACGAGATGCTGCCACGTGAATTGTGCTTCGTTCAGGTGGCGTGACGCTTGTGTAATCCCTTGGCCGGATCAACCGGGAAGGCGGTGCGGTGTGGCTCGCCTTGGATTCTGGTGGCTTCAACCTCACTGAGGCCGGCTTTCCAGTCGCACGCCCGGGTGGATGTTGGGAGCGGTAGATTGCGATATTACCTTGGTTCGAGGGCGCGTCACACCTTCGCTTACGGCGGCGGTGGCGACATGGGTTAGGATCTGATCAAAATCCGACAGAAACGGCGCAGTGGCGACTATGGATCTTGGCTCCGTGAGGATTCTTCACCACGGCGCAACCGGTTTGCCCGACGAGGGTCGCGGGGCGCCTTGCCCAAGAGGCGCCCCGCGGCGTGTCGGTCGAGGAAGTGCGCTCAATATTCGTCCCAGTCCTGCCACCTCGCCGTCAACCCGTCCAGTATGATTTCGACGCCGATGCTCGAGCCGCTGCGGCGATACCAGTCGCTGTACCTGCCAGGGTGGCGGGTCCGCGACCAGGGGCGACGTTCGTCATGGCGTCGTTCGTCGCGTTTCTGGTAGCGGTGTTTGCGCGGCTGATAGTATCGATGATCGTCGTGGCGCGCGCCCGCAATACGTCGGCTGGCGCGATCCTGCACCTGTTCCAGACGTCGGCGTTCGCGTAGCGAGAAGTGATCATCGGTTCCGAAACGGCGTTCCATGCGCGTGACTTTGCGCTGGTCCTGGCGTAAGCGCCGAACTTCACGGTTGTTCAGGTCCCCGTCGCGACGCGCATCCCGAATTCGGGCCTGCTGGTTTGCCTGGCGCCGCTCGACGCGACGCGTCGAGCGGTTTTCGCCGGTGTGCGCATCACGCCGGGATTGCGATGGAGCGCGGCGCTGTTCGCGATTGCCGTTCGGTGCGCGTAGTTCGACCCGCGCGCCGTCACGCTGCATTCGGTCGCCGCGCTCGTGTTCTCTCGCTGCCGCTGTTCCCGACAATGTCAATGCCGCAATAGTCATTGCGGTGAAAAGCTGGCTGATTTTCTTCATGGCGTTTCTTCCACCTCGTTCTGCTACCGGGGCCAGGGTGGCCCGTGGTCTTCAATCTAGGTGTTTGGCCTGAATACAAGCTGAATAAGCACCGAGCGGTGTGGGATGCGCCTCGTCAACGGCGGGGCCGATCTCGGCCGTCATGAGAAACCGGCAAAGCGGTGAACGCCTCACCGCGCAAGATCTGGCGCGCTCGGGAACTGGCCGCGCTACCTGCCCCGCAGCCAATGCTGCACATTGATGAATGCCGCGGCGTTCCCCGCGCAACCCTGGGCGCCCAGATATCCGTGAATGCGCTTTCGCGCTGCCTCGGACAGGGCCCATCCCAGAGGCGGGTCCAGCTGCTGATCGCGTCGGCACATACGGAAATCGGCCAGTCGGCCGTAGGTTTGTGCCCAATCGGTGAGCTGATCGGCGAGTTCCGCCCCCCGCCCCGAGCGGGCGCGTTCGTAGCTGCGCAAGGTGGACCGAATTTCGTAGGCGAAGCGGAGGGGCGGGTTCTCCGGTGTGGAACCGACGTTGTCCGGCAGCCCCGGATCGCTGCTGATCACCAGCACAATCGGCGTCAGCTGCGGTTTCTCCTGACTCGGAAAACTGACTTCGTCGCGACTGCAGGTAAAACGACGGCAAACCGCGTCCAGTATCTCGAGTGCGGTCTGGGCGCCGAAATTCTCGAACAACCCGCCATCCTGTAGCCGTCCCGCAATATTCCCGGCAGCGTCCCGCCACATACCCGGTGGACTGACCAGGGGGAAACGGGCGCTATTGTGGGCGGCGGTGGACAAAGGAATGTCGTAGCCGAGCCGCGCCAGTTGATCGTTGGCCCTTTCGAACGCCGCGTCGGGTTGGTTGGTTTGCGGATCGATGCGCAGATTGCTGGCGATGATGCGCCGTCCGTTGCCGACCCAGGTCGCGTTCAGGAACAACGCCGGCCAAGGTCGGGTGGCGCTCAGGTTAGTCATCGAGCCGTCCATGATTCCGGACACCGCGGATGCATCGGCAAAGGCTCGTTCCCAGGCCTGCTCCAATGCCACGCCGCGATCGGGCAGCCACGGGCGCGGCAGGAAGCGCTGCAGCAGATCAGGATAGAGCATGGCGGCGGAGACGGGACCGAGAAAGTCCTGGGCGAGAATCCGCAGTGCGCAGTCTTCTATGCTCGCGCGACACGCTTCGTCGAGCGCTTCGGGCTTGGTGATCAGCGCGCGGTACACAGCGGCGCCGACCGAGCCGCCCGACACGCCACTGATCGCGAACACGGCGTTGTCAAACCCGGGGATGGCGTCATGCAGACGACCGAGTACCGTGCCTGTCCAATACGCCGCACGGGCGCCTCCGCCGGCCGCGGCGATTATCACCATGGACCTGCATTGTTCGTTTACGCAGTTGTGCGTTTTCCAGGCGGCGAGCGCCTCGTCCACCGTCGGCCGGCTGGCGGGTGTGAGGTCCGCGGCGGCGCGGCGGATTTCGTGGTTATCGTTCCACAGGCTGAAGATCAGGGCGGCGGCTAGCAGCAAGGTAAGCAACGGGATGCCGCGGCTGCTGCTCAGGTAGGCAATCGTGCTGCCGACGGGTAGCCAGGTGGCGCCTGCCAGCATCAGCAGCAGCAAGGCCCCCAGCCAGTTTCCGAGAGTCACAGGTTGCAGCCAGGCGGTAAAAAACAAGACTATGCCCAGCAACGCGGTCGTCATTGCAAAGCGGCCGCGCCTCCCCTTGAGCGCTGAAACCAGGTTGGCGTGCGGGGGTGTTTCGTCGTCCGCGATTGGCGCGGCCCACAACCAATGTGTCGTGGGACGGTCGGGTGCAAGCCGCGCCGCCAGTACCCTTGCCAGGTCTCTACGGTAAGCGAGCAGTAACCAAAATACCGCGCCAGCGCCCAGGGCAAGCCACATCAGCACCGCGCACTGATCGGTGCGCGCCGTGGCGACGGCCACGGACCCGAAGGCCAGCGCACCCAGTAAGCGTGGCACATGGCGGCGCCAGAAGTTGTAGGCGCCGCGATCCGTCGGTGGCGTGGGGAAGCGTATGTCGAGCAGCACCCGGGCCCATAGCCAGACACTGGCGCCCCACAGCAAGAGATCGCCCACAAAGGCGAAATAGCGTCGGTCTTCGGCGATGCTGATCAGCAGATCCTGACCCTGAGCGGCCAGCAACAGCGCCAGCGTCACGATCAGGACCAGCACGCTGAACCGGGTCAGATAAAGACAATAGGAAAAGGCCTGCCACTGGCGCGCCCACCACGAGAATTGCCGTGTTGTCATTTGTGCCTGCCCTGCTACCTCGACCGCAATAAGGCGTTGCCGGACATATCGAGTGCCAGGCGTTCCAGTGCGCGCCAGGGGTCGTCCCTGATCGCTCCTTTGACCACGGCATCGATGCGGTGGCATTGCGCCAGCAGGTCGTCGAGCTGGTGTGGCCCGAGCCTGGCGAGCGCAACGCGGGTCAGTGGCTTGCGCTTTTCCCACACCGCAGAGTTCGACATCGCCTGCTCGGCCGATGCGCCGCGCGTCATGTCTCGTGCGATGGGGATCAGGGTACGAATCTCGCGCGCAAATGCCCACAGTACGACAGGCGTTGCCAGGCCTTCCCCGCGCAGTCCGGCGAGGATCCGCAAGCAACGTGCGGCGTGGCCGTTTAGCGCGCTGTCGATCAAGTCAAACACGTCGAACCGGGCGCTGTCCGTCACGGCGGCAGTCAGGCTGTCGATGCTGATGCGCCCGGGACCGTGCAGCAATAAAAGCTTCTCGATTTCCTGGGCTGCGGCCAGCAGATTGCCTTCGGTCCGGTCTGCCAATAGCGTGGCGACGCGGGGAGCAGGCTCCAGCCCTGCGCGCCGCAGGCGTTGTTCGATCCACGCCGTCAAAGATTTGCCGGCAATCGGCCACACCTGCACGATGACACCAGCTTTGTCGACCGCTTTGGCCCACTTGCTCGCGAGTTGCTGTCGATCCAGCTTAGGTACGGTGATCAGCAGCAAGGTGTCCTGCGGCGGTCGGGCGCAGTACTCGGTCAGTGCCGCCCCGCCTTCACGGCCGGGTTTACCGTTGGGGACGCGCAGATCGAGGAATTTTTTGTCAGCGAACAAAGACAAGCTGTTGGCTTCGGTCGCCAATTGGTACCAATCGAAGCCCTGGGCGGCGTCGAAGATCTCCCGCGTGGTGTACCCGGCGCCGCGCGCCGCGCGCCTAACCGCGTCAGCCGCTTCGCCCAATTGCAGCGGTTCGTCGCCGGAGATCAGGTAAACCGGCGCGAGTTGGCCATCAAGGCGGCGGTCGAGATCCTGCGGTCGCGCGCGCATCTCACAGGGCGGCGGCGATCCGCTCGACCAGTTGTTGGGCGAGTTCCTCGCGCATGTCGTCGCGCAGGAGCTGCTCTTCGCGACTGCGGCCGAGTACTTCTATTTCGGGGTTCAGGCTGATGCGTAGTGCGCGCAGGCGCTGATCAGCGGTCACCGGCGCACCGCGCGCGTCGCGCAAGCTGAACAGAAACGATTCCTCGAGCTCGAATTCCACCGTCTTGTTGCGGCGGTCGACCGACAGTACGCGGCGGTTCGAACGAACATCGCTGACCCGTAGCAGCAATGCTCCCGCCGCCTGGTCACTCAACTTCGCACCGGTCTGTTCGAGCGCCCGGGCCAGCGCGCGATACAGCGGGCGGTGGGGCGTAATCCCCGTGAGATGGATGGGCTCCGCCGTTGTCAGCGCCGCCGTTTCCTGTCCACGCAGTTGAAAGCCGCAACCGCTGACCAGTAAAACCAGCAATAGCGCAATGGCAATCTTGGTGCGCATAACTATTTGGCCACGATGTTGACGAGTTTTTTGGGTACGACGATCACCTTGGCGATCTTTTTCCCGTCGGTGAAGCGCAGCACGTTGTCATCGGCCAGTGCGGCGTTCTCAATCGCCTGTCGTTGGGCGTTGGCCGCCACTTTTACCTTACCGCGCGTCTTGCCGTTGACCTGTACGACGTACTCGATTTCGTCCTGTTGCAGGGCAGACGGGTCCGCTCTTGGCCACCGCGCCGCGAGGATGTCCGAACCGAACTCCAGTTCTCGCCACAGATAGTGGGTGACGTGCGGGGCGATCGGTGCCAGGAGTCGCAGCACAATGCCGATGCCTTCTTTCAACACGGCGTGGTCGCCGGCCGTGTCCCCCAGTTTGTTGAGCACGTTCACGGAGGTCATGCATGCCGATACGACGGTGTTGAACTGCTGACGTTCGTAATCGTACAGGGCCTTTTTCAAAACGGTGTGAATCTCGCGCCGGGCCGCCAACGGTCGGCCGTTCAGTTGACGCAGGTCACCGTTGCTCGCTCGCAGTCGGTCGGCTTTTGCGGTTGCCAGGGTCCATAGCCGCTTCAGAAATCGGTGCGCGCCTTCCACGCCTTCGTCGGACCATTCCAACGACTGATCCGGCGGTGCCGCGAACATGGTGAACAGGCGCACGGTGTCTGCCCCGTAGCGGTCGATCAGGGTTTGCGGATCGACACCGTTGTTCTTCGATTTTGACATCTTTTCGATGCCGCCGGGAATCACCGGATTCCCGTCCGATCTGCACACCGCGCGTACGCTGCGACCCTTGTCGTCGCGTTCGACTTCGACGTCGGCGGGGTTGAACCATTCCCTGGACCCATCGGGGTTTTCGCGGTAGTAGGTGTCGGCGATCACCATGCCCTGCGTCAGCAGCCGGGTGAAGGGTTCGTCGTTGGCTACAAGCCCCTCGTCGCGCATCAATTTGTTGAAAAAACGCGCGTACAGCAAATGGAGGACGGCGTGTTCGATGCCGCCGATGTACTGGTCCACGGGCAACCAGTATTTGGCGCGATCATCCAGCATGGCCTGATCGTTGTCCGGGCAGCAGTAGCGCGCAAAGTACCAACTGGACTCGAAGAAAGTATCGAAGGTGTCGGTTTCGCGCTGATCGCCGTCTGGCAACTGATAAAATTCGGGCATGCGTTTCAAGGGTGAGCCGGAGCCGTCCACCAGGACATCGGTGGGTAGCTTCACCGGCAAATCAGCCGCTGCCGTGATCCGGCCATCGGCCTTGTTGATGACCGGTATGGGACACCCCCAATATCGTTGCCGGGAGACCCCCCAGTCCCGCAACCGGTAATTGACCTGTCGTTCGCCCTTGCCATTGCGCTCCAGCCAGGCGGCAATCGCATCGAAGGCGGCCTCCGATGTCAGGCCGTCGAAGGGTTTGGAGTTTTCCAGCACACCCGGTTCGACGTAGGCGCAGGATGTCACCTCGCAAGGCGAGCCGTCCTCGGAATAGATGACCTGCTTTCTGGCGATGCCGTATTTTTCGGCGAACTCCCAGTCGCGCTGGTCGTGCGCCGGTACTGCCATTACCGCACCGGTGCCGTAACCCATGAGTACGAAATTCGCCGCGTAAATCGGTACGCGTTCACCGTTCACGGGGTGGATGGCGTCGATGCCCAGCGCCATGCCGCGTTTTTCCATCGTCTCAATTTCGGCTTCCGAGACGCCACCCCGTTTGCAATCATCGAGGAAGTCCTGCAGGTCGGGGTTGTCGCGGGCTGCCTGTGCGGCGAGCGGATGCTCGGCGGCCACCGCGACGTAAGTCACGCCCATCAAGGTGTCGGGGCGGGTCGTATAGACCTCCAGGTCCTGGTCGGAATCGTCGATGCCGAAACGCAGCAAGACGCCAACGGATCGACCGATCCAGTTGCGTTGCATGGTGCGCACCTGCTCCGGCCAGTTGGTTAACTTGTCGAGGTGCTCGAGCAACTCGTCGGCGTAGTCGGTGATCTTGATGAACCATTGTTCGATGTCGCGCTTCTCGACCGGTGCGCCCGAGCGCCAGCCTTTTCCGTCGATTACCTGCTCGTTGGCCAACACGGTCCGATCGACGGGGTCCCAGTTCACCGAGGCTTTCTTGCGATAAGCGAGGCCCTTTTTCAGCAAGCGCGTGAACAGCCACTGTTCCCATTTGTAATAGGCCGGATCACAGGTGGCCAACTCGCGTTCCCAATCGTAGCCGAACCCGAGGCTTTGCAATTGTTCCTTCATGTACGCGATATTGGCGTAGGTCCACTCGGCCGGGGGTGTGGCGTTTTTGATGGCCGCATTCTCCGCCGGTAGACCGAAGGCATCCCACCCCATCGGCTGCAGTACGTTCTTGCCCAGCATCCGCTGATAGCGCGCGATGACGTCGCCAATGGTGTAGTTGCGCACGTGACCCATGTGCAGTTTGCCGCTGGGATAGGGAAACATCGACAGGCAGTAGAATTTTTTCCGGGTCGGGTCCTCGGTTGCCCGAAACGAACGCTGCTCCTCCCAGTAAGCCTGGGCGTCGGTTTCGATCTGTCTGGGGTCGTACTGCAATTCCATGAATACCCGGTGCAAGAAGTGAATCAAGCGACCAAATATACCGCAGCAGGAGCGGGCTGCATATTGCCGCGGGCGGAGTTGTTTGGATCCGCAGTCGACAGACTCCGTTGTCCCCGGTCAAGTTGCTATACGCGTACTTTGCGTCAAACTCAGTGTGTGGAGCGCGGTTCGGTCTCGGGTGAAATCGCAGAAGGCGGCTGCGCGAGGGTTGGTACAGCAATTGGCGTAACGGCAGGTGCCGGGCCCGATCGGCGATGCGTGTTCGTTCGGCACCGCATCGGCCGGAGGCTGGCCTCATACGGCACTTCAAAACCCAGACCGTTGTTAACCGGTTTGGTGATGGTTGATTGGAGGTGACAAAGCATGACAAAACCGGATAAGAACGACGCCGTCGAGCGCATGGTTTCCGCGTACGAGGCAATGCTCGAACGTGTACACGACGTAGTGGAGGCGGCGGAGAAGAAAACCGTCCCAATGTTGCGGGAAACACTGCAGGACGCTCGAGAAAAAGCCGTCGAATTGGGCGAGCTGACGCGTGAAGAGGCGGACAAGGTGTCCAAGTATGTCGAGCGCGATATGCACGACGCCGCGGAATTCATCGCCGAGACCGGTCAGGAGTTTCGCGATTGGTTTCAGTTCGATTGGCAGGTGATCAACCAACGGCTGATGGAGATGTTCGCCGGGGTTGCCGATCAGACCAGTCTCGCGTTTCGTGACCTTGCGGAACGGGCGCGTCAGGCGAGTCTGTACCATAGCGAAGAGATCACCGGTCCGGGTTCACTGACCTGCACCCGGTGCGGCGAGGTGATGCATTTCAGCCACGTCAGCCGGATCCCGCCGTGTCCCGGCTGTCACGGGACCGAATTCAGCCGCGCGGGTTTCGACCGGACGGCTGAAGACACCGTCGACCAGGGTGATGTCGACGGCGACTAAGGGTTTCGGGTCCGGGGCAAGATGCGTGGCGGCCATCCGACCGCCACGGCGGTACCTGGTCTGAACGCCGACTCCCGGTAGCGGTCCGCTGGACCAAGACGCGTCCCCTGGCGGTTCAGTGCGCGTAGAACGCTTCGAATGCGTCTCGCGAGAAACCGGCCATCACCCTCGCACCGAAGCGAAACAAAGGCACGCCGTCGCCCCCCAGCTCACGAAACTCATGTCTGGCTTCGAGGGATGCTTCGATATCCTTTTCGACGTAGGGAGCGTCTTCCTGGGCCATATACTGCTTGGCGTTTTTGCAGATACCGCACCATTCGGTGGTGTACAGGGTGAGCGTGGGTTGGGCCGTTGGCTGTTCGTTCTCTTCGCCGGAGAGTCGGCTCAGATCGACGGGTGTTTGCGGCAGCCGTCGGGTGTTCACCGTCGTGAGTTCGAGCACCTCTATCTTCTTGACCTGAGGCGCGGCATCACCCGCCTGCGCGCCGGGTGGTTGATCGCTGATATGGGTCACTCCCCCGCTGTCGCGCCAACTGTACAGCGCTGCCGAAAGAGGTGTCGCCAAGGTGAAAACCAGCGTTAATGCAAACAAACGTACCAGCATTGTTTGATTCCCCGATCAAGATTCGCACGACGGCATTCGTTGCAATGGTTTTTATGGACGATGAGACACCGCCGCGGACGCCAAGATTACCCCGTGTTGCGGGGTCCTGGCCAATCGCTTTGCCGCCGGGATCCAGGACGAAGGGAGCCGTATCGGCACCAGCGCTTCAGCACGGAGCGTTTTTGTATCTAATCTTAACTTATTCAGAGCCCGCCTTTGTCTGACGCGCCTCGCGTTTCGCCGCTTGTACCCAGTCGTTTCAGAGCGAGGCTGGCAGCTGATTCGTCGCGCCACGTGTAGGTCGCCGCTCCGATGGAGGTGAGCAGACCGAACAACACGGCAATGAGACCAAACCTTCGGTAGCTGTCCATAGTCTTTCCGTTTAGGCACATCGCGCCGGCATTCGCTGCCGTACTGGAGGCGCTCGGCCACAGTGTGGGCGTCATCACCCAGACCAGCGGCCTGTCGGTGATTCAACCCAGGGACGGGATGCTGGTCGGCGGTGCTGACCAGCGTCGCGACGGCACGGTGGGCGGCCGGTAACGACGGCCACGCGAGAAATCACGGTTCCTCGCGTGGCGCGCGGAGTTCAGAATATGCCGCTACCCAGCGGATTGTGTTTCTTCAGCCGTTTGAGAAACGTGGCAAACTCGAGGCCCCAGAGCCGCTCGGCGGCGCTGGCCCCGATGGCCAGGGACCGGGTGTCGGGCAGGGCGTTGAACGCCATGATGATCAGATTGTCGTGTCCCGGTACCGGCAGGCACAACACGCGTCGATCGAACACGCGCCGTAAATTCCAAATCGCCTGAGCGACGTTTGTCGCGTCGTCGATGATCAGGTTGACGGTCAATACGCCGGTAGCCGTGAGGCGTTGCCGGCAGGTGCTTAGGAACGCCGGTGAGGTTGCCCAGGCCGGGGTTTGCTGGTCGTGTTCGAGGTCGACCAGGACAAAATCGTACCGCTGGCTCGACCGGGCCGCGTACTCCTGCACGTCCGCGATCTCAAGGCGCCAAGTGCTGTCGGTGGCAGGAAAATCGAAATAGTCACGCGCGATGCGCGCCACCGCCGGTGAGATTTCGATCGCCTCGCCGCTGATCGCCGCGTCGTGGAAGTGAAACCAACGGGCAACCGCCCCGCCGCCGCAACCCGCCAGCAATACGTGCTGCGGCCGGTGCACAAACATTAGGTGCCCCAGCATGGCGCGATTGGCCGGGTTCGGCAATTTGCCCGGATCGCCCAGGTCAATTTCGGATTGCAGGATGGTGTCGTCAAACCACAGACTGCGTCTGCCATCCTCCTGCCAAACCTCGATGCGGCCCGAAGGCGACGTTTCACTGTGTATACATTCTGACATCAGAGCAGATAGCGCGCCGCGATCCCGAGAAACGCCAAGAGCCCGACCACACCCGTCACTGAGGTCAACATCGCGCTGCCCGCCAGGGCTGGGTCTGTAACCAGTCGATGCAGGGGGAATGGCAACACGGTGCCGAAGGCCAGAATGTCCGGCAGCCGTTGCGGGCGCGCACCATCGAAGATTGCGACGGCGGTGTTTACCGGGTGGCTGAACGAAACGCGACATCGCCGGCCGGTGCCGAAAGGGGGGATCCTGCGATTGTCAGCGATCTTATGCTTGCGCAAACGTTGCGAGTACGTCATCGACGTCGGCAGCGTCGAGTTCTTTCATGAGCCGCGTGATGCGCCTTTGAAGGTCGCCTAGGTGGCATTCGCGAACGGTTTCCTTCACGGTCAGCAATGAGTTTGGTTGCATGCTGAAGGTACGCAACCCCATCCCGATCAGCAAAGGTATGAATCTTACGTCGCCGGCCATCTCACCGCACATGCCGATCGGAATACCGGAGTTCTGGCCAGCCAGAATAACGAGTTGTATCAATCTCAATACGGCCGGGTGGGCCGGATCATATAGGTAGTTCACTTCATCGTCGATACGGTCGATCGCGAGTGTGTACTGGATCAGGTCATTGGTTCCGATGGACAGAAAATCCAGGTGCCGGCAAAAACTCGCTGCTGCCAATGCCGCCGCGGGTACTTCGATCATTCCGCCGATCGGCACGTTAGGGTCAAACGCGATACCATCGGCTGCCATTTCATGCATACAGTCTTCGATCAATGCCCGCGCCTGCATGGCTTCCCAGACATTGGTCAGCATGGGTAGCATGATGCGCAGCGGGCCCAGCGCGGAAGCGCGTAACAGTGCGCGCAACTGGGTGCGAAACAATTCAGGCTCTTTCAGGCACAAGCGAATGGCGCGCAGGCCGAGTGCCGGATTGGCGCTGGCGACCGGCATTCCAGCGGCGGCCTGCTTGTCGGCGCCCAAATCCAGCGTGCGTACGGTGACCGGCGCGCCGTTCATTCCCTCGACCACGGCGCGATACGCTTCGAAATGCTCGTCTTCGCCGGGCGGACCGGGCCGATTCATATACAGGAACTCGGTGCGGTAGAGTCCGACCCCTTGCGCGCCGTTCTGTTTGGCCATCGCCACATCCTCGGGCAGTTCGATATTTGCGAGCAGTTCGAGATGCTGCCCGTCGCGCGTCACGGCGGGTTCCGGCCCGAGTCGCCGCAGTGAGACATAGTGCGAACGAACCGCGTCGCGTGCATCCTCGAAGTAACGCTGCGTGTCGGTATCGAATCCGGCCAACACCACGCCGTGACGAGCGTCGAGGATCAGCGGTTCGCCGTGTTTCAGGAGTTGCATACTGCCGCGCGCGCCGACAATCGCGGGAATGTTGAGACTACGCGCCAAGATGGCGGTGTGCGACATGGGTCCGCCGAATTCAGTGACGAAACCGGCCACGCCCCGATGCCCCAGCAAGATGGCGTCCGCCGGGGTCAGTTCGTCAGCCAGTGCGATGCGCCCTTCCAGTTGATCGAAGTCTTCGTCGTCCTCGGCACTGAGCAGTTTCTGGATGCGCCCGACGACGTGATCGACGTCGTCTTTGCGGGTACGAAGATACGGGTCCGTCATCTCTTCGAATACGCGCACCAGCGCATCCCGACGCAACTGCAACGCCCACTCCGCACTCAACGCAGCATCACGAATGAGATCGATTGGGCCCTCTGCAATCGCCTTGTCCCCGAGCATCAGCAGGTGCGTGTCGATAAACTCGACGATGTCCGAGGGCGTGGAGGCGGGAATCTGGTCGCGGATTTCGCGAAGCTGCGCGGCGGCCGCGGTGACTGCCGTCGTAAACCGGTGCACTTCTTTTTCGATCTGCTGCTTGGGCACACAGCTCGGCGCAACGGCCGTGGTCGGCCCCAGGCGCAATCGGTAGGCGTTGCCGATCGCAACGCCGATGCCGGAGTCGACACCAATGCCCAGGCAGGCGATGGTCACTCGCTCTCTCCGAATCGTTCTGCGATCAAGGTTTCGAGCGCCTGCATTGCCTGCTCCTCGTCTTCGCCGTCAATCGTCAGTATCAAATGGGTGCCTTTGCTGGCGGCCAGCATCATGACACCCATGATGCTCTTGCCGTTGACCTGTTGGGTATCGCGCCTGACCTCCACCGAGGCGGCAAAGCTGCTGGCGGTGCTGACGAGTTTGGCCGCCGCGCGGGCGTGCAAACCGAGTTTGTTGATGATGGTTACTTCGCGTTCGATCATTCAGTCGATTCTCGTTCCGATAGTGCCTGTTGCCGTGTGTAGCTGGTGATGCCGCGTACCCCACCCTCGGCAGCCTTCTCGCACAGCAAATCCAGGTCCTCTTCCGGGTAGTTGTAGGTGCGTAACAGCATCGGCAGGTTGAGGCCGGTGACCACCGCTACGCGCCCCGTTTCAGCCAGGTGCGACGCGATGTTGCTCGGCGTGGCACCGTAGGCATCGACGAATACCAGGACACCGGCCCCAGAATCCAGTGTCGCCAGGTATTCGGCGGCTTGACTGATCAACGGCCCCAGTCGTGCCCCGGCCGGTATCTCCAGGCACTTGGTCGCAATCGGGCAGGTGCCCATGATGCGCGTGACGGTGTGCAGCAAGGCCGATCCCACGCCGGGATGGGTGATCATCAGAATCCCGATGGTCACGACAGCTCCCGATGAACGGTCAGGGCGTTGTGCCCGCGCGTCACCAAATGGTCGGCGATCAGCTCGGTCAGATAGACTGAGCGGTGTTGCCCCCCCGTGCAACCGATCGCAACCGTGAGGTAACTTCGGCCACCGGCTTTGAAACAGGGTATCCAGTCATCCAGGAAGCCGGCAATCTGCGTGAACATGCGACTGACGCCCTCATCGGCTTTCAAGAACGCGGCTACCGGCTCGTCCCGGCCGGTGAGCGGACGTAAATCGGGGTGCCAATGGGGATTGGTCAGGCAGCGCACGTCGAACACGAAGTCGGCGTTGCGCGGTAGACCGTGTTTGAAACCGAACGATTCGATGAGAATGGAAAGTTCGTTCGCGCAGTGCTCAGCAACGCGGTCGTGCACCACGGCGCGCAATTCATGCAAGGTGCTGCGCGTGGTGTCCAGGCGCAGGTCGGCATGACTGCGTAACGGCTCCAGCAACTCACGTTCCAGGCCGATCGCTTGTTCCAAGGAGCGGTCATCGGAGGTCAGCGGGTGGCGACGGCGGGTTTCACTGAAGCGCTGAATGAGTACATCGTTTTGCGCATCGAGAAACAGAATTTCGCACGGAATACCGGCGGTTCGCAGACGTTTTACGATTGGAGGAACGCGTTGCAGATCGTTGGCTTGATTCCGCACGTCGACCCCGATAGCCGTTCTTGTGTAAACATCCGTCGTATCGTTGCGCAGTTCTTCGCCCAATGATTCGAGCAGCGATACGGGAAGATTGTCGATGCAGTAAAATCCAACGTCTTCCAGGGCGTTCAACGCAATGCTTTTGCCTGAGCCGGATAGTCCGGTGACTACGAGCAGTTTTTTTTGTTTGTCTGGCATTGTTCGAGCGCCGATTAGCGAAGAAATGACTGTCAGCTGCAACTATAGCGGGAGTCAATCTAAAAAACGTGACTAGTTGGGGTTGCGGAATGAACCTTGCTACTGGGAGTTTGATTCCAGGGCGCGCTGCTGGCGGTTCGAAAACGCATCGACGGCATCGTAGCCGTCGCTTTTGAGCAGTTGGTTGCGTACCGCGCTCTCGACCAATATCGCCATGTTGCGGCCCGGCGCCACCGGTACGGTCACCCGCGGGATCGGCAATCCCAGGATCTCTTCCGTGCTGTCGGTCCCGGAAAGCCTGTCCATATGCGCGAGCTCATCGTCATCCATGCGTTTCAGATGCACGATAAACCGTAAAAATTTAGCGCGTTTTATGGAGCTGTCACCAAACATGGCGCGTATGTTCAGAATGCCCAAGCCGCGCACTTCCAGAAAATCACGCAGTAGCGGCGGACAGGTCCCGTTGATCGTGTCGGGTGCGATTCGCGCAAACTCCGGCGCGTCGTCGGCTATCAGGCGACTGCCGCGCGAAATGAGCTCCAGCGCCAATTCGCTCTTGCCGACTGCCGCGTCGCCGGTCAACAGTACGCCCATCCCCAGGACTTCCAGGAATACTCCATGCAGCATGGCCTTGCGTGAGAGAAACAGCGAGCCGAAATACTGCAGATTATCCAGCACCTGAATATCCGGCAGCGGTGAGCCGAACAGGGCGACCTTTGCCCGCTGCGCCAAGGCGATGACTTCTGCTGGTGCGTCGACACCGTTGACCATGAACACGGCCACCGGCTGCGATTCGAAAATCCTTTCCAGCGCGTTTATGCGTTCATCGGGGGGGAGTGCATCGAAATACGCGGACTCGGTTTTGCCGATGACTTGTACCCGGTTAGGATGGATGTAATTAAGCGGGCCGGCGATGACGCGGGATACGTCTTCGTCGCCACGATCGATCAAGGTTCGATCGCGTCCTTCCTGCCCGGCCAACCAGGTTAAGGAGAGGCGGTCACGCAGGAAGTCGTACAGATCCTGGACTTGGATCCGGTGGGGCATCGTCAGGAGTTTCTCCTTTAAGCAACCGGGGGACGGCGGCGGAGTCGTTAGTTTCACGCAGCCGCTGACACAATGCGGCGTCGCTGAACTGACGCGCCAGTTGCGCGAGCAACTGCAGGTGCTCCTCGGTCGCCTCTTCCGGAACCAGCAGCGCAAAGGCGAGGTCGACGGACTGGTCATCCATCGCATCGAATTCGACCGGTTTGGCCATTCGTAAAAATGCACCCCGCGGTACTTCTACTCCCGCCATGCGCGCGTGCGGTAGCGCGACGCCGCCCGATAGTCCCGTGCTGCCGAGGCGTTCACGCTCGAGTAGGCGCTCGAATATCTGCTCGGTCGTCGGTTCTTCGGTGTCGCCGTCGGCCAACAGAAATGCGGCCTTTTCCAGCACACGTTTTTTGCTTGACGCATCGTCGTTAAGGCTGATGCGCGAGGGTAGGAGTAGATCTGCGGGGTGCATGATTTCAGGCTCGCTAGCTGGCGGGTGCCGCAGCTTTTACGCCGCCGTTGCCGCGGCGACTCTTGATTTTTTCTTTGTGCTTCAGCACCTGTCGGTCGAGTTTATCCACCAGGGAATCGATCGCCGCGTACATGTCTTCGTGAGAGGATTCGGCGAAGACGTCAGCGCCACTGATGTGAACGTTGGCTTCAGCTTTCTTTTGTAGTTTTTCGATGCTCAATACGACGTGCACGTTCGTGACATGGTCGAAATGCCGCTTCAGGCGGGAGAACTTCTCGTCCACGTAGTCACGCAGTGAGTCGGTTAGTTCAACATGATGACCGGTCAGGCTTAGTTGCATGGTCTTCTCCTGTCAATCGCGCCTAAGCAAGGCGCTTGCGCTCATTCGACGGCGGAATCGCCATCGACTCCCGATACTTCGCTACCGTACGACGGGCCACATTGATTCCCTGGTCTGCCAAAATGGTCGCGATCTTATTGTCTGAAAGCGGTTTACCCGGCTTCTCTGCGGCCACGAGTTTTTTGATCAAGGCGCGGATCGCGGTTGCGGAAGCCTCCCCACCGCTCGCGGTGCTGACGTGGCTGGAGAAAAAGTACTTGAATTCGAGCGTGCCGCGCGGGGTGTGCATATATTTTTGCGTGGTCACCCGGGAAATCGTCGATTCATGCATTTCTAGCGCCTCAGCGATATCCCTCAAGACCAGCGGCTTCATCGCCTCCTCACCATATTCAAAGAAATTGCGCTGGATTTCAACGATTTT
This sequence comes from uncultured Chromatiales bacterium, assembly GCA_965368585.1. Lineage (GTDB taxonomy): Bacteria > Pseudomonadota > Gammaproteobacteria > Chromatiales > Chromatiaceae > JARRQB01. The sequence continues at coordinate 18,542 of CBDUNM010000098.1, forward strand.
AGTCGCCACCTTCAACAGGGTGTCGTTACGGCTCTGCAGGCTTTTCAGAAACCAGCGGGCTTCCTGCAGGTGATTTTTCAGCGTCGTGTTGCCGGTGCTGTTGTCGGCGCGCCGAATCAGACTGGCGTAGTCGGGGTTAACCCGGATGCGCGGTGCGGACTCGGGATTCAGCTCGACCATCCAGCGGTCGTTGCGTTTCGAAACAAAGACGTCCGGCTCCACGTAGGTCGGTTCCGCGGAGGCAATCGCGGTGCCCGGGCGGGGATTGAGCTGGCGGATCAGCCGGATGATCGCATTGACTTCCTCGCCGTCGATTTTCAGGCGGCGCCGAATCTGCTGCTCATCCTGACTGGCCAACAGGTCGAAGTGATCACGTATCAAGCCAATAGCGCTTTGCTTTAGAGAGATGTCGTTCGGCAGCTGTCGCAATTGGAGCAGTAGGCATTCCTGCAGATTGCGTGCGCCGACGCCTGGCGGGTCGAATGACTGGATGCGATGGAGAACGGCCTCGACCTCGGCCAGACCGATTTCCGGGTCGTCAATCGTCTCCACCAACTCCTCCAGAGGCGTCATCAGGTAGCCATCCTGATTCATATCGTCGATCAGCAAGGTCGCGATCGCGAAATCCTCTTCGCTGAAGCGCGACAGGTTGGTCTGCCACAGCAGATGGTCCTGCAGGGTCTGGTCGCGCGATTGCTGGGTCAGAAAATCGGTATTGTCATCGCCGGAAGGGGCCGAGCTTGCCGGTACGGGGCTTTCGTAGAGCTCCTCCCAGGCGGTATCCACCGGGAGTTCGTCTGGCATGGCCTCGGATTTTACATCAATTTCGCGCTCGTTGTTGACGTCATTGGCCTGCTCACTCGGCTCGATCTTCGCTGCTTCACCGTCGGCGCCGTTGCTGAGAGTTTCCCGTTGCGATGCCTCTTCTTCGGTCTCGAGCATGAGGTTCGAGTCCAGCGCTTCCTGAATTTCCTGTTTCAGGTCGAGCGTAGACAACTGCAACAAACGGATCGCCTGCTGCAATTGCGGGGTCATCGTGAGATGTTGGCCTAGGCGAAGCTGGAGGGTCGGCTTCATTGCATACTACGAGTTCAATTGGTACGTAAATTGTATGTTCTAGTTACTTGGCTTCATTCTAGCCGAAAACTGG
>CBDUNM010000099.1:0-19633 GCA_965368585.1 uncultured Chromatiales bacterium
CAGCCTGCGGCAGATCGCGGCCGACCGGGACGCCGCCGCCAGCCCGCTCGCCGCTGTCGAGTGACCGTTGGCCTGTCGGGCCGCGCCGTCCCGGTAGCGGCCCGGGCAATCACCGCCCGTGCAGGCAAAACATTCTTTCTCTGAGCCTCGTCAGCGCAATTCGCCTGCCGGTACCGATACTGTAGTATAAAGAACCCAATGGGTATGGAGGGGATATCATGGCAAAAGCTGAGCCGATCGTCGGCGCGGACGTCATCAAGCAATCACCGCTGGGTAAGGACTTGAGCATAGAGCAATGCGCCGCGCTCGCCGAAGTCGTCTCCGCCCACGGTCTGGAACGCGGCATGTTCCTGTTGGAGGAAGGGCACAAAGACGATGCCATCCATGTGGTGACCAAAGGCGAACTGGAAGTCGTCAAACCCCTGGCGGGAGGCGATTGGGCGACGCTGCAGGTGCTGCGGGTAGGCGACATGGCGGGCGAACTGGGTTTCATCGACGGCTTTGAACACAGCGCGGCAATCAGGTCCCTGGGCAACACCGAGGTGTTCAGTCTTAAGCGCCAGGACCTCGAAGGCTTTCTGGACAAGGATCCGCAACTGGTCTATCAAGTCATGCGGGCCGTCGTCCGCACCGTCCACGCCATACTGCGGCGCATGAATCTGCAATTCGTGGAATTGAACAATTACATCGCGCATCAACACGGGCGTTACTGACCAGGTCCGGCGCGTTTCGTCGCGGTCGGAGCTGCGCGCAACGCCGCCGGCAGCTTCAAGAACGGTTCGCATCGTCGTCGTATCGCCGGGAAAATTCCTTTTCCCTCGCTCCCGCCAGGGTCGTCGCCTGCTCCACCCAGCGCTCGCGTTCGATACGCCCGCTGAACGACAAGTGGTCGTTCACCCACGCGATATTCTCGGGCGTGAATTCCGCCAGTTGCTCGAAATAATAGATACCCAGTTCGTTGAGCGTTTGTGCGATCTTAGGGCCGATACCTTTTATCCGTTGCAGGTCGTCGGTCGCTCCCTCCGGACGGCATAGTCCGTTGGGCCGCGAGTCATCGGAAAGCAAGGAAAGCTGCGCCTTACCGGATTCCGCCAGCAAAGTATCGCGTTCCCGCTCACAGGCCGCGCAACGTGCGGTCATGCTCGACAACTGCTGACGCAGCGCTGCCGTTTCACCGTTTTCGGATCGATGCCCGGCCTCCAACGCCGCGCGTGCGGCGGTATGCGCCGTTCGTTCCGCCTCCAACGCTTCGGCCAGTCTCGCACGATCTGTGCCGCCCAGCCCGGCATGCTGCGCGAGTGCAGCCCGGGCGCGCACGAGTTCGGCTTCCAACAGCCGCTGCTCCTCGTCTAGCACACGCTGGTGTTCGCTCACCGCGTCGAGTTCGGATTGAGCGCGAGCGAGCATCTGCTTCAACTCGGTTTGCTCCGATTCGAACCTCGCAAGCTCGGTACGCAGTTCGCTATTCGTCGCTTGCAGCTGCGCATGATCTGCCAATGCCCGCTCCGCGGCAATGCGCTTGCGTTCCGTGTTTGCCGAATTACCCGGTGGAGCCCCTGCGGGTCGATCATGCACCGAAAGTCGTGACTGCAACCTCGTGCCACGCAATAGCCAGGCAGTCACGAAACCCAATAACGTCGCCAACAACAACCAGGTAAAGGTCTGTACGAACAAATAAATCACTCTTGCGCCCCCGCGTAAGGCATAGGTGTCGCGGGTCTGGCCCGAGACAAGCGCGGCAATCTGCGCACCCGATCCCGTGGCCGCGTGTGCTGTGCGCACGCCTCAGCGTACGCACAGCTCAGGACAGTACACTAGTGTATGACCCGTAAAGCAATGCGCCGATTCAGCGCGCGCCCGGCCGGCGTCGCGTTGTCCGCGAGCGGCTCGCGCGCTCCCCTGCCGACCGTCTGCAGGCGCGCTGCCGCGATCCCCGCCGACCGCAGATAGTCACCCACGCTGACCGCGCGTTGCAGACTGAGGGTTGCGTTGCCGGTCGACGAACCCGACGTATCGGTGTGTCCTTCGATCCGCACACGGCTGTTCGGACACCTTGCCATTACCTTGGCCACCGAATCGAGCACCCAGTAGCTGATCGGCTGCAAGCGTGCGTTGTTGCTCTCGAAGCGAATCGGCTCCTCCGCCAGAAGCGCGTCAAACTGTTCCTGACAAGCGTCGCCCGCCGCCGGCTCGGTCCGCGGTGACGGTGGGTTCGACGGCCGAGCGACTGACGCCGGGTCAACCACCCGCACGAGATCGACAAGCTCGACACGATCACCGAAATGCTGCCCGGCAAGCTGCGCAATCCGCCGCCGCGCCTGCTCGCTGGCGACGGCCCCCTCGACCGAGATCCGTGTTCCGTCGAAGGATAGTGTGTCGGTTTGCAGTAAATCCAGGCCATTGAGAAAGGCGGGCACCTCGGCGAGCCAGGGTTCACTGCGTAGCCGTGCGTCGAATTGCCATCGATGGTCGACGCTGGTTACACCGAAGGCGGCGCGCGCGGCGGCGGTGATGGCGTTTGCCGTCGCGTGATCGGATACACGCCCGCCGACAACAAGCTGATCGCGATCGTCCAGACGCAACTTCACCGCAGCGGGCTGGTATGCCATCGGTCGCACCTTGGCCGGATCGTCGATGGCGGCGGCGGCACCGTCGGATTGGCTCGCAACAGGGCCGTCGAGTGTGGCCTGATCGGCAGGTGCCCTTACCACCGGATCGGCAGGGCCGGGGGTCACTGGGGGTAAGGTGACGATATGCGTTTCGACCGCTCGCACGCCCCATACCTGGCGCGCCAACCGAATGGCCTCGGCGCGCGCTTGATCGTCGGGCGCTGAGCCGCCAAGCAGCAGATCACGGCCGCGTCCATGCGCTGTCACCTTTACCCAGCCATGACCGGCACGCGTCAGCTCGGCGACCGTACGCCGCGTCAGGTCCTGTTCGATCGCAGGCCAATCGAAGTACAACATGCTAGCGTATAGCAAAACGAACCCGAGCACGCCACCCGCGATGACGTTTTTCACCCGCCCTCCTGCGTTCTGTGTCAGATCCATTCGACGCCGATGCGCGCCTCGTTTTGGGGTCAGTTTCGTGCGCCGATTATTCTGCCTGTTTCGCGTTTCTAATGGAAATCGCGGCTTCCAAACGCCGACACATCAGGTGTTGCACCCCGTCGGCACGTTGAATCTCGGCATATACGCCCAACAGCTTGGCCTGCAACAGGACCTGTCGCTGCCGCTCGGCCAGATCGGCCCACAGCACCAGATTGACGACCCCGGTCTCGTCTTCCAGGGTGACGAACACCGCCCGTCCATTACCCGGACGTTGGCGGATGAGCACCAGCCCTGCCGCCCGTACCCACTCACCCGGTGGGCGCAAGGCCACTTCCGCGGCCGAGAGAAAACGCCGGCGCCGCAGCTGCTCGCGCAACAGCGCCAGCGGATGTTCGCGCAGGGTCAGACCGAGCTGCGCGTAATCGGCAAGTACCTGCTGGCCGCGGCTGGGGGACGCCAGCGCAGGATCGGTTTCGGCAAAACCGGCGCCCGCCAGCAACGGCAACTGCGCCTCCACTCCCGCGACCTGCCAGCGCGCCCGGTGCCGATGACCCGCCAGGCGCGACAGGGCGTCGGCACCCGCCAAGGCCTTGAGGTCGCCCTGGTCCAGCTCGGCCCGCCGCGCCAGATCGTCGACATCGCGGAACCCGGCCTGCGCCCGCGCCGCGATCAAGCGCTCGGCCCCGGACGCCGACAAACCCTGTACCAGCCGCAATCCCAGGCGCAGCGCCGGCGCCTCGCCATTTCTCTCCGCTGCCGTTTCCAGGGTGCAGTCCCAGGCGCTGCGACAGACATCCACCGCCCGGACCTCGACACCGTGCTCGCGCGCATCCCGTATCAACTGGGCCGGTTGATAAAAACCCATGGGCAGGCTGTTGACAATGGCTGCGCAAAAGGCGGCGGGCTCGTGATACTTGAGCCAGGCCGAGGCATAGGCCAGCAGTGCGAAGCTGGCGGAATGCGACTCCGGAAAGCCGTAGTCGCCAAACCCGAGGATCTGCTGGTAAATGCGCTCGGCGTATGCATCGGCATAGCCGTTCGCCCGCATCCCCTCCATCAAGCGCTCCCGATACGGCTCCAAACCACCGCGGCGCTTCCAGGCGGCCATGGCGCGGCGCAACCGGTCTGCCTCGCCCGGACTGAACCCGGCCGCTACCATCGCCAGTTTGATGACCTGCTCCTGGAAGATCGGCACCCCCAGGGTACGCGCCAATACCTCACGCACCTCGTCCGAGGGGTAAGTCACCGGCTCGGTGCCGTCGCGGCGGCGCAAATACGGATGGACCATATTGCCCTGGATCGGGCCCGGCCGCACGATGGCGATCTCGATGACCAGATCGTAAAAACACTTGGGTCTAAGCCGCGGCAGCATGGACATCTGCGCGCGCGATTCGATCTGGAACACGCCGACCGTGTCCGCGCGCTGGATCATTGCATAGACCTGCGGGTCTTCAGGCGGAATAGTGTGCAGCCCCAGAAAACAATCGGGGTCAGACGCCATGTTGTCGATCAACTGCTGCTGTCCGTTGCGCTTGCGCTTCAAGCAGGGTGTCCGGCCTCCTTCGTTCCGGTACGCGTTGACCAGGTCACAGGCCCGGCGAATCGCCGACAGCATACCCAGACTCAGCACGTCCACCTTGAGCAGGCCCAGTGCCTCTAGGTCGTCCTTCTCCCATTGAATGACTGTACGCTCGGCCATGGCCGCGTTTTCGATCGGCACCAATTCGTGCAGCGGTCCGCGGGAAATCACGAAACCACCCACGTGCTGCGACAGATGACGCGGAAAGCCCAACAACTCGTTGGCCAGGTACAGCACCCGTTTGATGACCGGGTTGTCCGGGTCGAAACCGGCCTCGCGCAACCACTCGGGCGCAATGCCGTGCCAGCGCCGCCAGCCCGAGACCGCCGCCACCAGCTGTTCGATCTGTCCGGCCTCCATACCCAGCGCCTTGGCCGTATCGCGCAGCGCGCTCTTGGGCCGATAGGTGATCACGGTCGCCGCCAGCGCCGCGCGCTCCCGTCCGTATTTGCGATAGATGTACTGAATCACCTCCTCGCGCCGTTCGTGTTCGAAGTCCACGTCGATGTCGGGCGGCTCGCCGCGCTCGCGGGAAATGAAACGCTCGAACAACAGGTTCATCCGCGCCGGGTCCACTTCCGTGATCCCCAGGCAATAGCAAACCGCCGAATTGGCGGCCGACCCTCGCCCCTGACACAATATGCCTTCCCCCCGGGCAAACCGGACGATGTCCCACACGGTCAGGAAATAGGCCTCGTAATCGAGCTCGGTAATCAGCGCGAGTTCGTGCTCGACCTGTCGGCGCACGTTATCCGGACAACCGTCGGGCCAGCGCCGTTGCATACCCGCCTCGGTCAGTCGGCGCAGAAAGCGGCGCGGGTTGATGCCCGCAGGCGTGACATCGTCCGGATACTCGTAGCGCAGCTCATCGAGCGAGAAGCGGCAATGCGCCGCGATGGCCAGGGTTTCCGCCAGCAGCTCCGGCGGATACAGGCCGGCCAGGTCCTCCCGCGCACGCAGATGACGTTCACCGTTGGAATAGAGCCGCAGACCCAGTTCACGCACCGGCGTATTCAAACGGATCGCAGTCAGCAGATCCTGCACCGGCCGCCGCCCTCGGGCGTGCATGTGCACGTCACCCGCCGCGGTCAATGGCAGCCCGAAGCGCTCGCGCCAGGCCGCCGCGACTTCCAGTCGCTGCCGATCGTGGCCGTCTCGCAACAGCTCCACCGCCAGCCAGGCACGACCGGCAAAGATCCGGGTGAACCAGGGCAGGTGCGGCTCGCAGCTCCGCCAATCAACAGGGGGAATCAACAGCGCCAGGCAATCCGGCAGACCGCCGGCCAGATCGGCTCGCAACAGGCGGTATTCGCCCTTGGGCGAGCGTCGCCGCCCGCTGGTGATCAGGGCGCAGAGCCTGCCGTAACCCGCCCGGTTGGTCGCCAGCAACACCAGCCGCGGCCCGTCTGCCAACTGCACCGCCGTGCCGACAATGAGCGGCAGACCCGCTTGCTTCGCCGGCTCGTGCGCCCGCACGGTCCCGGACAGACTGCATTCATCGGTCACCGCCAACGCCGTGTAGCCCAACGCCCGCGCACGCTCGACCAGCTCCTCCGGGCGTGAAGCGCCGCGCAGGAAGCTGTAGTTGGTGGTGCAGTGCAGTTCGGCGTAAGCGGGCGGCAAAGTTGATGGCTCATTTATTCCGACAGAGAACAAATGTAAAACTTTTGCCCGGCCATCGCCACCTCGATCGCTTCCTCCCCCCAGCCGCCCGGCTGATGCCACAGTCGATGTTGACTTGATTTATACGTTTACAGGTTGGAGAATGCTGCCCGGCAGTGATGCTGCCGCGTCGTCAAACGGACCGAAAAACGCATCAATGATGACTGAAACGCCATGAGCAGTACGAACTTTGCAGCACGGCAACGGCGCACCTTCACCGCCTGGGTGTTGGTCGCGGGCGTGTTGTTGCAGCCGCTGCTCACCTATCTGGTGACACCCTGGTTCGCCGAGGACGCACGCGGCCACGTGGTCTTCGTGTGTACGCTGAACGGACTGAAGGCGGTCTCCGTTGACGACAGTCCGCTCGACCTCGAAACCGCGCCAGACGAAGAGTCCTGTCCGGCGCTCACGCTCGTTCAGCTCGCGGAGACCGCCAGGATCGCGACACCCCTGGCGGTGCCGACCTTCACCCTCTACGTCACCGCGCTCCGTGTCGCCGCCGGCGATCATCAACACCACCCGCGGCACTCGACTTTGTATTCGAGTCGCGCCCCCCCTGTCGTCTGAAGCGCTCTTTCCGTTCACAAGAAAAACGTTTCAATCCGGGAAGCCTGACGTACCTGATGCCCGCGGGTCGCCGTCGCTGCGACGTCAACCGTAGGCGGCATCGGTTGCGCGGCGAATTCCGGTCAGCATTGCAAGGGGAAAATCATGAGCATTCATTTCAGTTGCGCGGCCGCCGCGGCAATCAGCGTTCTGGCGCACAGTACCGGCAACGCCGCCGACGTACTTGATCCCGTCACCGTCACCGGATCGGCCGACGCACCGGCCATCTCGCCGGTCCATCCCGAAGACCTGCCGGCGCTGCGCGACACCGCGGATATGCTGCGCGACATACCGGGCGTATCGGGTTCGCGTATGGGCGGTCACGGGATTGACCCGACCATTCGCGGTCTCAGCCAGACGCAGCTCAATATTCTGCTCGACGGCGCCTACATCCACGGCGGTTGCCCAAACCGTATGGACCCACCCACCTCGTACGCGCCCATCGCAAGTTATGAGGACATCACCGTGATCAAGGGCGTACAAACGCTGGAATACGGCGGTGGCGGCCCCGGCGGAACGATTTTGTTCGAACGCGTCACACCGCGCTTCGGTGACGACGAACCGCTGCGCGGCAGCGTCGATGCCGGCTATCGCGAGAATGGCGAAGTGTGGGAAGTCGCCGGCGACATCGCGGGCGGCACCCGCAGCGGCTTCGCGCGCCTTATCGCGTCCTATACGGAATCCGCCAACTACGAGGACGGCGGCGGCAACGAAGTGCGTTCCGCCTTCGACGAAACCTCCGGTACGCTGATCCTCGGCTATACGCCAAGCGACGCCACCCGCCTGGAGTTCAGTTTCGAAAAACAGGAAACGCGCGATCTGCTGTTCGCCGGCGCCGGGATGGACTCGCCACTGGCCGATAGCGATACTTATCGCCTGAAATTCGTATCGACCGACCACATCGGTCCGCTGGCGGCAATGAAGGCCGAAGTCTACCGCTCCGACGTCGATCATGTCATGGACAACTACACCTTGCGCACCCCGGTCAATCCGATGATGCTGATGCGCGCACCGTCGACATCGAATACGACCGGCGGTCGCCTGGTAGGAGAGGTTGATTCGTCGCTGGGTCGCTGGAAGCTCGGCATCGACGTCCAGGACAACGCGCGTGACGCAATTCGCGTCAACGACTTCAACGACCGCCTGAATTCGCTGATGTGGCCCGATGTCGATACCGATCAACGCGGTGTTTTTACCGAACTCACCCATGAGTTGAACCGCTCCGATCGCATCATCGCGGGCCTGCGCTACGATCATGTCACATCCAATGCCGGCAAAGCCAATGTCGCCGCCGAAATGCCAGCGCGAACGCCCAACGAACTCTATGCCATCTACAACAACGGCGCGCAGGCAAAGGAACGCACTGAACACAACGTCGGTGGGCTGCTGCGCTGGGAACACGACCTGGCCAGCGGTCTCGGTACTGTGTACACGGGCCTCTCGCGCACCGTGCGCACCGCCGATGCGACCGAACGCTACATGGCGTCAAATACCATGAACGAGACGACTCCCATGGGTCTGGCAATGCGCTGGGTCGGCAATCCGGCCATCGACCCGGAGAAACATCATCAGCTCGAGGTCGGGGCGCAGCTACAGCGAGGCGCCTGGAATCTCGACGCGTCGGTCTACTACAACGACGTGGACGACTACATTCTGCGTGACCGTGCGCACCTGCCGGCCGCACTGGGCGGCAATGCCACGATTTACCGCAACGTCGACGCCACGCTGTACGGCATGGAAACGACATTGGGCTATCGTTGGTCCGAAAACTGGCGCAGCACCGTGGGACTGGCCTATGTCCACGCCGACAATGATACCGATGACCGCCCCATTGCCCAGACACCGCCGCTGGAAGCGGTCGCCAGTCTCGACTACGCCGTGAGCACCTGGGAGGCCGGCGCCCGCATTCGCGCCGCCGCCAAACAGACCCGGGTCGACGACGACCCGCTCACCGGCAGCGGCCTGGATGTCGGCAAGACCAGCGGTTGGGGCGTACTGGATCTATACGGGCGTTACCGGCTATCGGCTGGTGCCCGCCTGGATTTCGGCGTCGACAATGTATTCGATAAGGAGTACGCCCAGCATCTCAACCGGTCCAGCGCTTTCGATCCGATTCAGGTCCAGGTCAACGAGCCCGGCCTGAGCGCCTGGGTGAAATTCAACGCCGAGTTCTGACTGGCGGCCAACGCAGCACGGACCGATCGGGGTCGCTGCGGCGGGGTTGGCGAACGCCGGCCCCGCGGTCCCGTGCCGCGATCGACTGATGCGGCGCATCGAGACGCTGGCGGCGCGCCGGCGAGCGGGTGTCAAGCAGATCCTCCTGGCAGTACGTAGGTCAACACGGTATTGATCGCCGAGGCAAACTCATCGAAGGAGTGCGGCTTCACGATGTAGTCTTCCACCTCGTACTTGAACGCGGCCTTTCGGTCGTTGGGTTCGTTGGACGAGGTCAGGACGATCACCGTCATATCCTTCAATTCCGCATCGGCGCGCAACTCTTCGAGGAATTCGATGCCGCTCATTTTGGGTAGATTCAGGTCCAACAGGATCAATCTAGGCCGGATCTTTTCGCCACCTTCTCCGCGCAGCATCGCCAGCGCGTCGGTGGCCGTCCGCGCCACCTGCAGGGGGTTTTTTATCTTGTACCGCGTGAGCGCGCGCTGCACCGTCATGACGTCCACGCGCTCGTCTTCCACCAAAAGAATGCTCGCTGAACTTTCTACCATCGCCATTCCCCGATTGCTATTCTCCAGTCTGCCGGTTCCAGACGGTTCCGCGACTGACGGCCGAAGTGTAACTTTCGGCAGTACAAAGTTTCACGCACATAGCCGCGTATCGACCCGAGGAGCGCCCGCGCAACGAGCGCTGTTCTCGGACAGCCTCCTAGCCTGCATGTTGCCCCAGCCGATCGGGGACGGGCGCGCATGAATCGGCGGCGATGCGGCGCAAGTCCCGTGCGGGGCGCATTCTCGAAAGTACAGTTTGTCCCCCGTCCCCGATCTGTCCGGGCCCTCGCTTGCCCAAGCGTGCCTCGCCGGCGCGATCATCCCGGATACTGCTGCAACATCCAGGCTAGTCAGCTTTATCCTTTGTGCCGGGTTTTTCCCGCGCCCAGGTAAAGCGGATTTCGGTCCCCGCTCCTGGCTCGGACGTCATACAGATTTTTCCATCGTGTTCCTCGACGATTTTTTTCACCAACGCCAGCCCGATGCCGGTATCGCTGCCGTAGTCTTTGACCTGCAGGGTATGAAACATCTTGAAGACCTTGGCGTGGTATTCCTTGGGAACGCCCGGACCATCGTCGGCCACCGCAAACGCACAGTGGGTTTCCAGATCCCGTCCGAAAACCCGAATATGCCCATGCTCCTTGTGATGGTGTTTTATGCTGTTATTGATCAGGTTTGCAAACACTTGGCCCAACTGCAAGCGGTCCGTATAAAGATTCGGCAGATCGGGCGCGATTTCGATATCGAATCCGGGCGGCGGGGCGATGGAGTCGACGACTTCCGCTACCAGCGCGCGACTGTCCACACGCTCTCGCTCGCCATCGGCGCGGCCGACGCGTGAATACGTCAAGAGCCCCTCGATGAGACCGTGCATCCGTCCGACACGATCACCCATCAGGTCCAACTGCTCCCTCGTTTCGTCGGTCAACGTTTCGGCCAGGTCCTCTTTCAGCCACTCCGCGAGGTTGCCGATCGCGCGCAACGGCGCTTTGAGGTCGTGCGACGTCACATAGGCGAATTGTTCCAACTCCCCCGCACGCCGCTCCGCCTCCGCCGTGCGCAAAGCCACTCGGCGCTCCAGCGTGACGTTCAGGGCCTGGAGCGCCTTTTCCGCCTTCAACCGCTCGGCGATCTGGCGGTTAAGCGCCTGATTCGAGTGCTGCAACTCCAGGGTCCGCTGCGAAACCAGCCTCTCCACCTGTTCCGTCCGGCCGATGACACTGACCAGATAGGCGGCGAGCAACAAGGTAAACGCGATACCGCCGCCCAACACCAGGCGCCCGCTCCACGGGCCGGACTGGAAAATGCCTGGCACCGCCGTACACTGGACCATCCATCGGCTTCCGGCAATATCGATGGTATCGGTCAGTTGCTTGACGTCGGCTGGAGCTTCGTATTGCGCAGCCGACACAGGCCCACTCAAGCGCGACCGGTGGTAATGCAGCGTTTGCGGCGTGTCGGCCCCCGACGGCGCGGGGCTGGCAGGGTCGGCCATCCGAATCTCAATGTCAATGCCGCTCGGGCTTAGGTAGGAAAGCGCGCGATTGACGATCTCGGCCACCCGGAATCGGCCGATGGCCACGCCCCGCAGCCTTCCCAGGCTAGGTTCGTCAGGCTCCGGTTCGACTTCGAAAAAGTTCCCGTCGTTGCGCGGGTACTCGAATACCGGCAGATATACGTTCAGTTCGGTCGCCGGCTCTTGTCCCGACAAGGCAACCCGACTGAGCGTGATCTGTATGCGCCGCAGATCCCGCGCCCGTTGGATCGCCGAGAACTCCGTCGGCACCGAGGCGAAATCCAGACCCAGCGGCGTTTCGCCCCGCTGGTAGGGATGTGCGAACAATAGTGGGTAATGCAGGCCGCCCGGCGGCAGCGCCACGGCGGCGCCGTCAAGGGCAAAAATGTCGAACTGCGGAAAGCTGTTCTCCGCATTTTCGACGAATGCATCCCGTTCTTCCGCGGCTACCTCCGGCACCCACTCCAACGATCGGATACTGGGGTCGCGCTTCAGCACCGGTTGAACGAATTCCCGGTACTGGCCCCGCCGGACCTGGCGACTGGCGCCGACAAAGCTGCCGATATCCTCCACCGCATCGAGGCTGGACTGGAATTCGCGCTGAATCACCAGAATCCTGTCATGCGCGGCCGCGGCAAAAGCGGTCTCGACCCGTTCGCCATCCAGACGGGACACCTCCTGAAACAGCGCCCAGGTGATCAGCACTCCCAGCGAAACCAGCAGCAAAACAGGCAGATAGCCCCGCCTGGAAATCTCCCAGCGCGCGGAGCGCGCAACGCTGTCGCGACTCACGGAGCCTGCGCCGCGGCCTGCCGGTCGAGCATTGCCGGGTCGGCGGGAAAACGCTCGCCGATGCGCTTCATAACCTCTTCCAGAACCTGCAGCACGGCCTCGTCCGCATTCCAATTGACGATCACCGCGGTGTCGCTCCGCTCCGCCCGGTCGAGCATATAGGTCTGTATGTCCCAGATCGCTTCGAGGTTTTGCTGATGTCGAGAAGAGTCGCGATCGGGCTGCTCGCGGCCACGGTTGTGCAACTGGCGTCCAAGGCGCTCCATCGTCGTGACCGCCAGTATGACCGGTACCACGACCGCCTTCTTCCGCGTCTCTTCCAAATCGAGTTGCGACGGCAACACGTGAACGCCATCGACGATTATATCCTGTTGCTCCTTCAGCGCACGGTCTATCGTCGCTTCCACCGCCACCTGCACTGTACTGGCCTGGGCAAGGAAGCCGGCTATAACCGGATTATCGGTAAAGCGCCGACCCGGCTGCGACCCCGCATCGGGCAAACCGCGCCAGGCCTCGAAACTGGAGAAACCGAGCGCTGGCACCACGTGCGGCGCCAGATAGCAGCGGATTATCTCCCGCATGATGTCCGTGGACTGGGTATGGGTGATATCCAGCAGGTAGGCCAGCCCGGAGGCGACCGTGCTCTTACCGCTTCCGGGCGGGCCCCCGACCAGGATAATGAGCGGTTGACGGCTGTCCTCGAATTGGGAGCGCGAAAGAAAGCGGTCGGCCGCCTGCGCGCCGCAGTCCCGCCGCAAAGTTTCGTAGATAATTCGTTGCAGCGCTTTGGATTCGATGTCCGGCAGGTTACGCCCCCGCAGGAACTCCTGTACCGTGCGAGCGCTGGCGAGCGCCTCGTCGCGTTCGATCGCGCAGCCCTCCAGATAGCGACTGAGAAGTCCTACCGAGAACGGCGCCGCCCGCGATGGGGCGCGCACCACGACCTCCCGCTGCCCCCCCTGTTGCGCTTCGTAGGCACGCCGCGTCTTGGCGCCAAAGCGCTTTTCGAGGAGTTCCGCCACGACCTTGCGGAGTTTTCCGGCCGGCATTCCGTCGACGTCGGCCAGGGAATCCCGCACCCGTTGGGCCGTCGCGTAGGCGTCTTCGAAACCCAGACCCGACTCGACCAGGGACTGTACCAGGATACCCCGCAGGAAAGGTACCCTTTCTCCGCTTGAGGAAACGATAACGACTGAATTCTTAGCCAACTTGCTAACCTGTGCGCCATGGCGTGCGAGGCAGTCGAAAACGCTCTCGATCAACAACCGCGCCGCTCAACAGCCGAAAGCCATCATTGCGAAACAAACGCTTCGAATCGTCGCAAGCCCCACCTGGGAAGACAAGACAATATTTTTCAGGCGACTGCGACTCGCTGGCGGGGATTTGCGTCAATTGATGCGTGCGATCGTATGCCGCGCCGCCGCCCGTGGCGAGCACGCCGAGTCGTCCATGTGACGCGGTGCACGCAGCGACTCGGTCTCCCCGGCAAACCGATGGGCGGGCGCCGTCGTGGCTGCTGCTGCGGGCAATCGCGGGGGCTCAGTCAACTTGGCCGGCGGAATCCAGGCCGGTCGCGGAGTTCCGGCGGCTGGACCAGGGTACCGGCTCGTTCTTGCAACGAATCCGGAAGTAACGACCATCTTGCAAGCGCAATGCGGTAAATCGACCGCCGTTCGCGCAGCCGGTATCCAGATGGTAGACGCTGCGCTTTTTCAACCCTTTGTGATCCAGGGCCGCCCAGTGGCCAAACAGGATCGCGAGGTCCCGGCTGGCGCGGTTCGGCACCGTGAACCAGGGCATGGAGCGCTTCTTACCCGACGCCTTCTGCCGTTCGCAGGTGAGATCGAGGCGCCCTTTACGATCGCAACACCGCAGCTGGGTAAAGCAGTTGGCGATGAAGCGCAGTCTGTCCCATCCTTGCAGATCCGCCCGCCAACGGTATGGTTTCGCGGCGCTCAGGTGGTGGAAAAAGTCTTCGTAGTTGAAGTTCTGCAGTACACGCTCCAGTTCCGCCGCACAGACCCTCGCCTGCGCCAGATCCCACTGCGGCGGCAGTCCCGCATGCACCATGGTGAAACCCAGCCGTTCGTCGTGATGCAGCAGGGGCTGATGGCGCAACCAGAACAGCAGTTCCTCACAGTCCGGCGCATCCAGAATCTCCACCAGGGTATCCTTCCGTCCCAGCTCCACCGCACCGGCAGCGGCCGCGAGCAGATAAAGGTCGTGGTTGCCCAGCACGGTGACCGCGGCTGCGCCGAGCCGCCGAACGAAACGCAGCAATTCCAATGAATTCGGCCCCCGGTTGACCAGATCACCGGTGAACCAGAGGCGGTCCAGGTCCGGATCGAAATCGATCGCATCCAGCAACCGCAGCAGGTCGTCGAAACAGCCCTGCACATCGCCGATCGCATAGGTCGCGCGTGGCGTATCCGCCAACAACCCCGGCAGCGTTTCCGTTTCAGCGACTTCAGCGACCTGCTCGCGTGCTGCCGACGGTTCATCGTTGGGCGCCACCCCTGTACCTCCTGCGACGTTGTAAAACCCCGACACCAAGGCGCATTATGTGCAATTTCGGCCGGGATTGCAGAAGGCATGAGATAACGAGCCGCAAAATCGTGATGACCTGCCACGCGCGGTGGGGCGCCGGATACCGGCGGCTGTACCAAGACGCGATCATCGCTACACTTGCGGCACTGTCATCATGGAGCGCAGCCATGCAGCGTTGCTTTAATAGCTTTGTCGAAAATCGGGTCGATCTATCTCCGGAACGTCCGGAGGACTCCCTTGCCGCGCGGCGTGGGTACGACGCGCGGCCGCGACCGAGCAAGCGAAGTTCGTGCGCTTACCGCGGAGTGAGGGGTCTGTCCGGCTCGTTTTGGCGCTGCCAGTTGGATTGTCGTGTTTGTCATTGATGACGCCTATCTGGCATTGATTCTGCGCTTCGTCGTCGATACCGAGGATACGGCGTCGACCGACAAGCAGTTTTTGCAACGGCAACTCAGGACCATGCGGCAGTATCTGGCGCAATATCCAAAACAGGAGCAAGGCTCCAGGGCCATCGAATGGATCGAACAACGCGCGGCGCAGTATCGTCGCGACTGGGAAAGGAACACGGTCGTGAACCGCACCGTCTACCTGCGTTGCGCCGATTGTCCGCTGGCAAATATCGGTGCTACCGAGCAGTGCGAGATCCACGAACAGTGGCTCTATCTGCTGCATCGCTACCTGACCGACAAGATCGCGACACGCGACTACATCGAGGATTCGTTGGCTCTTCTAAGGGCTTACAAGGACCAGCTGAGGTTTCGGTTGGCTACGGTTGCGACCGACGCCGGTAAACACGGAACAGCGCAACAGATCGTCAAAGAAAAGAAAAACCGGCATAAGAAAAAGCACCGCAAGAAAGAGCATGACGAAACCGAGAAAAAGAAAAAGAAAAATAAAAAGAAAAAGAAGAAGAAAACGAAATTGCCATGACCGTGTCATCAGGGTGGCTGCATCGGCATTTCTGCGAGCATCGCCGGGCCCGGTTGGATTTCCGGACCGGGCTATAGGAGCCTGATTCAAATCGCCTTTTCAATGAATGCCGGCGACTGTTCTCCCAGATCGCCTTGCCGGCGCGAATCGCAACTAACGACTTCGTCAACGGCGTAATCGCGGGTCGCCCTGGTACCCAGGATGTCCCAGTAATCCATTGGGCTTCGACCGCTGGCAGGCCGTTTGGCGGTCAGATTCGAGCCGGTAAACAACTGCCCCTCTCGAATCGGTTCGGCGGCGACCAGTGATTTGCGCATGACAGCGGCGTTTTCCCGCTCGACGCTGCCCGGTTTCTTGACCGCGCTGCCCAGTGCCTGCTCGATGACGCGCACGCCGCTGACCAACGCCTGCAACTCATTCGGTTCGAGCGATACGGCGTTATCCGGTCCAGCCGCCGAGCGATCCAGTGTGAAGTGTTTTTCAAGCAACCTGGCGCCGCGGGCAGCGGCGGCCAGCGATACTTCAATGCCCATTGTGTGATCGGAATACCCGACCGGAAGTCCGAACGTATGAGCGATCGTCTCCATGGCCCGCAGATTGACCCTTTCCGGCGGGCAGGGGAATTCGGTGGTGCAATGCATAAGCTCCAGTCGCCCATCCATAACGCCTTTCTTATAGTGATCGGTATAAGGTCCGGCGCCGGGACGCTCGACGCGAGTCATCGCCAGACTGAGCAGTCCCAGCGCCTCTTCGATCTCGATCAGTTCCGCCATCCCGGTCGACAGAATCAGCTCGCAACCGCTCTTGCCGACCTGAAACAATAACGGGCCATTGGTCAGTTCACCGGATTCAAGTATCAGCCGTGAGAGCTTCAACTCGTTGATGAGAAAGTTTGCGCTGCGCGTATCGCAGGGCGAGGACAAGAAATCGATTTCGCACTGCTGGCAGTGCTCGACAAGCTCGTGATGCGCATCGAAATCCAGTGCCACTCTGCGCAACATTTCCAGTTGGCTGTCCTGCGTGCCATCGTTTCTGATCTGGTAAGCCGCTTTGCCCGCATTCCGGCAACACAGAGCGTCAGGCAAGAAGGTCTGGAACTTGATTGCGTCGGCACCGGTTTCGGCCGCGATAAAGATCATTTCCCGGGCGCGGCCCAGGTCGCCATTATGGTTTACACCGGCTTCCGCAATAATGTAAACAGAATCATTCATAGTCGACTTTTCACCAGGATGAAGGCTTGGGCCCTGCCGAAATCGGTTCAGCCCCCGTTTCGCCGGGCAAGCGCTGCAGCGCGCGGCACCGGGCGGAAACCGAACCCCGCCCAGTTCACTGGTGTATAGCGTCTAAGCCGGGTTTTTGTTGATGAATTGCTGACTTACGTTCTGTATACGCGGCGGCGTATTCAATTCCCGGCCGGATGCTCCCGTAAACGCTGTGCTTCCAAAAAGCGCTCCAACAGATACATCAACAAATCATCCAACTCGGTTTTCAAAGCATCGGTGTTGCGTAGCCGCAAATGGGTCAGCAAACGTTCGTGGATGGCGATGATTTCGCCACGATCCCGGACGTATGACACCACCATGTTGGTGATTGGCACCAGGGCTTCTATAACTGCGTACATAACGAACCGCAGCATCCCGTTACTCGATGCGTTGACCAGCGCACGATGAAACGCGACGTCGGCGGCGCAAAACGCCTCGTCGGACAAGGCCGGGTCGCTTTGATGTTGCAGCGCGGCTTCGATTTCCGCCAGGTGCTCCGCGGTGGCGTTTTGCGCGGCGAGTTCCAGACACCCGCCCTGCAGGACGCGCCGCGCCGCGACGATCTCGCGGATATCGAGGCTGCCGAGTCCGACCAGCAGGGTCGCCGCGCCGCTGAGGGATTCGGCCAGTTCTTCATGGGTCGGCTGGTTGACGAAGTTCCCGCCGGCGGGCCCGCGTCGCGAGCGCACCAGGTTTTGGGCGGCGAGCCGCTTCAGGGCCTCGCGCACCGTGGCCCGGGAAACGCCATAGCGTTTCGCCAACTCGTCCTCGGTCGGGAGCCGTTCGCCGCACTTGAACCGCCCCCCGACGATGGCGTCGCGCAATTGCTGGGCGATCTGCTTCGAAATACTGGCCTTGACGATCGGCTGATCGTGCACTTTGTTTCCATTTGCTGCTGCGCCGAGGCGCAATCATACCACAGCACATAAAAACGTTTGACAACTATTTGTATGACAAATAGTATTTTTAGTCCAAGCAACCCGACCAAACGGAGTACCCACATGCCCAACACCTTTCCCGGATACCTGATCACCAAAAACGCCAACGACGAGTACGTTGTCGAGCTAAAACAGCTGACCGAGTCCGATCTGATGGACGGCGATGTCACGGTCGAGGTCGAGTACTCGACGCTGAACTACAAGGACGGCCTGGCGATGACTGGCAAGGCGCCGATCATCCGGCGTTTTCCGCTGGTCCCGGGCATCGATTTCGCCGGCACGGTGGTCAGGTCCGAGCATGCGAATTTCACGGCCGGTGACAAAGTGGTTCTGAACGGGTTCGGCGTGGGCGAGACGCATTCGGGGGGATACGCCGGCATGGCCCGCGTCTCAGGCGACTGGCTGGTCAAGCTTCCCGACGGACTTTCGACCTGGCAGGCGATGGCCATCGGTACCGCCGGGTATACCGCCATGCTGTGCGTATTGGCGTTGGAACATCACGGACTGACCCCCGCCTCGGGCGATATCTTGGTCACTGGGGCAGCCGGCGGTGTCGGCAGTATCGCCGTATCGGTTCTGAGCAAAATCGGCTACCGGGTAGTGGCGTCTACGGGGCGCAGTTCGGAACACGATTACCTGACAGGGCTGGGTGCGGCCGAGATCGTCGATCGCAACGAGTTTGCCGGCAAGCCGCGCCCGATGGCCAAGGAACGCTGGGCGGGCGCGGTCGACGTCGCGGGCGGGAACACCCTGGCGAATGTTCTGAGCCAGGTGCAGCAGGACGGCGCGGTGGCGGCGTGCGGCTTGGCAGAGTCGATGGATCTGCCGACATCGGTCGCACCATTCATTCTGCGCGGCGTTACGCTGTACGGCATCAATTCGGTCATGGCGAGCATCGAAAAGCGCAATACCGCCTACCAGCGTCTGGTGAGGGATCTGGATATGGACGTGCTGGCCAACATGACCACTGAGATCGGTATGGACGAACTCCCGGCCGCGGCGGAAGCGATCATTGCCGGCCAGGTCCGGGGACGCACCGTCGTCAGAATTATTGACTAGAACGGTTGTTCCGCCGGCGGCAAATTTCAGCGCACGCCGGTTGTGAGATCTGGCAAACTGTCGTGCATGGACGATACGGCGCTCGACATCCTGCAGGGCACCTTCGGTTACCAGGCGTTTCGTGGCGAGCAGGCGCAAGTCATAGAAACGCTGGTAACCGGCGGCGACGCGTTGGTGATCATGCCCACCGGGGGCGGCAAATCCCTGTGCTACCAGATCCCGTCGCTGTTGCGTCGTGGGACGGGCATCGTCGTATCGCCGCTGATCGCGCTCATGCAGGACCAGGTTGCGGCCTTGAAGGAACTGGGGCTCGCCGCCGCGTTTCTCAATTCCACGCTGGCACCCGAACGCGCTCGAGAGATCGAACAACAGCTGCTCGACGGCCAACTGGACCTCCTGTACCTGGCGCCGGAGCGCTTGCTGCAAGCCCGCACCCTGGACCTGATCGAACGCGCCGAGATCGCGTTGTTCGCGATCGATGAGGCGCATTGCGTATCGCAGTGGGGACACGATTTCAGGCCCGAGTACATCGAACTGGCAGTACTGCATGCACGTTTCCCGGCGGTGCCGCGCGTCGCGTTGACCGCCACGGCCGATGTGCCCACCCGGGCAGAGATAGCGCAACGGCTGACACTGGTTGATGCGGCCCGGTTCGTGGGCGGATTCGACCGACCGAATATCCGTTACTGGATCGATCAGCACGACCGTCAGCGCGATGCCATGTGGCAGTTTCTGCAGCGCGAACACCCCGGTGACGCCGGTATCGTTTATTGCCTGTCCCGGAAGAAAGTGGAGGCCGTCGCCGCGTGGCTGGCCGCCAAAGGACGCACCGCCCTGCCCTACCACGCGGGCCTGCCGGCCGAGGTGCGGGAACGCCATCAAACCCGCTTTCTGCGCGACGAAGGCGTCGTTGTCGTGGCCACGATTGCGTTCGGCATGGGGATCGACAAGTCGAACGTGCGGTAC
>CBDUNM010000100.1:0-19568 GCA_965368585.1 uncultured Chromatiales bacterium
ACCCCGGGTGATCGCTTGCCCGGGGTCACCCGGCCCAAGCGGACGATCTCGTATATCCGGACGCGCTTTTTTGTATGCCGCCAAGGCCGGCTTGCGTATCGCGTTCACCTCGATATTCCCTGCCACCAAGCGTTGCCAAAACCGGCGGTATCGCGAGCGTTGTTTGGCCGTAGGTGAAAAATCAGGTCGGGTATGCTCCTGTCGAACATGGCCACACGCGTGCCGAATCGATCGATTGTGCAGGTCGCACCGTTCATTTTCCGACAGGGATAGTTCAATTGGTGTGCATGTCAGCTCGATCTCGGTCGATCTCCGGGCGCATGAAAGCGGGAGCAGCAGGCGGGGCAGCGGCGCGGGCGTCGCGCAAAAAAAGGCTCTCTGATTCGCTTCACAGCCGGCTCAGGGTAACGGTGCGACGGAAGCGCGCCAGTGCGGCCGCGAAGGCCAGTGCGCCGATCGCAGCGGTGGCCAGCAGTTGAGGCCACACGATAGCGATTCCGGCGCCGCGAAAAAGCACCGACTGACTGAACGCCACGAAGTGCGTTGTGGGTGACACCAGCATCAACCGCTGCAGGAACTCGGGCATGGCGTCGAGCGGGGTGTTGGCGCCGGACAGCATGTACATCACCAGAAATACCGGAATGGACAGCAGACCGAACTGAGGCATGCTGCGTGCCAGCGTCGCCAGCAGTATACCGATGGCCGTCAGCGATGCGAGATAGGCGGCCAGCCCGGTCAGGAACAGCGGGATCGACCCGGCGAGCGGGACGTCCAGCACGCCGCGCACGACGATCAAGACCGACAGCGTGGCGGCCACCAGGATGACCGCCGCGTTGGCCCATATCTTGGCCAGCATGATCTCGGCGGCGCTCAGCGGCATAATCAGCAGATGCTCGATGGTGCCGTGTTCGCGTTCACGGATCAGCGCCGCGCCGGTGAGAAGGATGCCCAGCAGGGTACTCATGTTGACCAGCTGCATCACCGCCATGAACCAGGTCGAGTCGCCGTTCGGGTTGAACGCCAGGCGGGCGACTGCGGTGACCGGCAGCTCGGGATCGATCGGATAGTCGGCCAGATAGTCGCGCGCCTCCCGGGCAAGGACCTGCTCGATGTAGCGCGCGCCGGCGCCTGCGTGGGCCATCGCGGTGGCATCGATATTGACCTGGACGGCGGGTGTTCCGCCCTCGCTCAGTTCGGCCTGAAAGCGCGGCGGGATGTCGATCACAAAGGTATAGTAGCCGGCGTCCATCGCCGGGTCGATCTCCTGGATACCGATGTGGGCCGGCGGCTGGAAATAGGGCTGGTGCAGGCTGTCGACGATGCGGCGCGAGAGCTGGGAGCCGTCTTCGTCGATCACGGCCACGGAGGCATTGACCAGCTCCAGCTTCACCCCGCGCGCCGGTGCGACGATGGAAAAAGTAAAGGCATAGATGATCAACAGCACCAGCACCGGGTCGTGGCGCAGG
This sequence comes from uncultured Chromatiales bacterium, assembly GCA_965368585.1. Lineage (GTDB taxonomy): Bacteria > Pseudomonadota > Gammaproteobacteria > Chromatiales > Chromatiaceae > JARRQB01. Next base: position 1,467 of record CBDUNM010000100.1, read on the forward strand.
CTGATCATCTCCTTGATCCCCAGGCGATAGACGTTTGTCAGCCGCATTTCAACGCTCCTGGCCTGGCAGCAGCAGTCGGCCGAGTACAAAGAAGCCCAGCGCAAATGCCGCCAGCACCAGATAGTCCAGCCAAAGGTCGTAGATCGTCAGCCCCTTGGTGAAGCTGCCGACGCTGATGTGATTGAACCAGGCGCTCGGAAAGCCGAAGCCCATGATCCGCGCGGGCCCGCTCAGCGAAGAGACCGGGACCAGCATGCCGGAGAACAGGATCGTCGGAATGACGCTGATGATCGAGGTCAAGAAGATCGCCGCGATCTGGGTGCGCATGAAGGTCGATATCAGCAGCCCGAGCCCGGTGCTGGCGAACACGAAAAGCATCGCGCCCAGCGACAGGGCCGAGAGGCTGCCTTGCATCGGCAGCCGGAACTGCAGCAGGGCCTGCAGCAACAGGATCAGGTAACCGAGCAGGGCCAGGCCGACGTAGGGCAGCTGTTTGCCGAGCAGGAATTCGGCGCTTTTCGTCGGCGTCGCGTAGTAATTGGTGATGGAGCCCAGTTCCTTTTCCCGTACCACGCCGACAGCGGTCATCGTGGCCGGAATCATGATCAGCAGCAGCATCATGATTCCGGGCACCATGGCATACACGCTCTCGAAAGCCTGGTTATAGCGGAAGCGCGTCTCGATCTCGATCGGCGGCTGCGGCAGGTCGCCGGCGTCACTTTCCGGCGATTGCAGATAGATCTGATGGACACCCTGCACATAGCCGCGGATGGTGTCACCGCGGAACGGGACTGCGCCGTCTATCCAGAAAGCGATTTCGGTGGGTCCGCCACGCTTGCGCGCGCGGCCGAACCCGGGCGGGATCTCGATCGCGACGGTGAGATCGCCGGCTGTCAGGCGTCTGTGCATGTCCGCGTCGTCAGCGATGTCGCGCTGTTGTTCGAAGTAGCGTGAGCCTGCGAACTGCTCAAGGTATACGCGGCTCTGCGGACTGCGGTCCCGGTCCAATACCGCATAGCGGATGTTCTCTACGTCGAAGGAGATGCCATAGCCCATGGCGATCATCAGCAGCAGCGGGCCAAGCAGCGCGAAGGCCAGTCGGATCGGGTCGCGACGCAGCTCCTTGGCCTCACGGTGGGTATAGGCCCACAATCGCCTCGCCGAAAACCCGGTCGAGCCGCCGGATGCCGGGCCTGCCGTGCAGGCGGCAGGCGCTTCGTCGATATCCTCGCTGGCGACCTCGGTCCCCGTCTCGTGCTCGATATACGCAATAAAGGCGTCGTCGAGTGAATCCGTTGCGTGGGCCTGCTGCAGTTCGCCGGGGGTGCCCTGCGCCAACACCTTACCGGCGTGCATCAGCGACAGGCGATCGCAGCGCGCGGCCTCGTTCATGAAATGGGTCGAGATGAAGATGGTGACGCCGTGCCGCCGCGACAGATCCGCGAGCAGCGACCAGAATTGATCGCGCGCGACCGGGTCGACGCCCGAGGTGGGTTCGTCCAGGATCAGAAGTTCCGGCTCATGGATCATCGCGACCGCCAGCGACAGGCGCTGACGCACGCCCAACGGCAGTTCCTGGGCGCGCTGGTCACGGTACTTTTCCAGCCCGAAGCGCTCGGTGAGCAGCGCGGTGCGTTCGCGCCGGCGGTCGTTTCCCAGGTTGTACAGGCGGGCGTGCAGGTCCAGGTTCTGGCGTACGCTCAGTTCAGCGTACAGCGAAAAGGACTGCGACATGAAGCCCAGTTGACGGCGCAGCGCCGCATCATGGTGATCGACCGGCCTGTCGAACACCCAGGCCTCGCCTTCGGTCGCCGGCAGCAGCCCGGTGAGCATACGCATGGTCGTGGTCTTGCCGCTGCCGTTGGAGCCGAGAAAGCCGAAGATTTCGCCCTTGCGGATCTCGAGCGTCACGCCGTCCACCGCGGTGAAGTCACCGAAGCGCCGCGTCAGTTTCTCGGCCCTTATCGCGGGCGGGCCATCGTCCTGCTTTGACTCGCGCGGCGGTACGATCTCGCGGCGGTGGCCGTGCCGCCGTTTTTCCGGCAGCAGGGCGACGAATACCGCCTCCATGTCCGTCCGGTCCGTCTGCTGTTTGAGCGCCTGTGCGGTGCCGGCAGCCAAGACGCGGCCATCGTCGATCGCCACCAGGGTGTCGAAGCGCTCGGCCTCTTCCATGTAGGCCGTCGATACCAGGATGCTCATGTCGGGACGGCGTCGGCGCAGGCGTGCGATGAACTCCCAGAAGCGGCGCCGGGACAGCGGATCCACGCCGGTCGTCGGCTCATCAAGGATCAGCAGATCGGGCTCGTGGATCAGCGCGCAGCACAGCCCCAGCTTCTGCTTCATACCGCCGGAAAGTTTCATCACCGGGCGCTCGGTGAACTCGGTGAGGCCGGTCGCCGCGGTGAGTTCCCCGATACGCTCGCGGCGCGTCTGCGCATCCTGGCCGAACAGGCGGCCGAAGAAATCGAGATTCTCGCGCACCGACAGCGTGGCGTAGAGATTGCGTCCCAGTCCCTGCGGCATGTAAGCGATACGGCGTTTGATCTGTCTGCGTTGTTTCCGGTCGCCAAGGTCGGTGCCGAGCACCTGTATCCGCCCTTTCTGCAGGCGGCGGACACCGGCCACAAGACCGAGCAGCGTGGACTTGCCGACACCGTCCGGGCCGATCAGGCCACTCATGCAACCAGAGGGCAGGGCCAGGTCGATGCCGTCGAGCGCCCGGGTGTCGCGGTAGCGGTGACGAACGCCGCTCAGTTCGACGACGGGTTCGATTCGCTTTTCTTCCATGGCGGCAACTTGGGCATCAGGTGGTCCGGCCACGCGACGTCAGCATCCAGGCGGACATAGGCGACGCCGGGAACGCCTGTCTTCACCAGGGGCTCATAGCGGGCGAGCAGGTCGGGCGCGATCTGCAGTTTGACCCGGAAAGAGAGCTTTTCGCGCGCGCTGCGCGTCTCGACCTGCTTCGGCGTGAACTGGGCGCGCGACGCGACGAACGAGACCCGCGCTGGGATCACGTACTCGGGCGCGGCATCCAGCACGATCCGTGCCTCGGCTTTGAGCGGGACGCGCCCGACAACGGTCTCCGGCAGAAAGATGACCATGTAGACATCGCCCAGATCGAGCAGCGTCAGTACCTTGCCGCCCACGCCGACGATCTCGCCGGGTTCGGCAAGACGGTACAGGACGCGGCCGCTGCGCGGCGCGCGCAAGGCCGCGTCATCGATGTCGACGCCGATCCTTTCGATACTGGCCTCGGCCGCCTCGATGGCCGCCTCCGAGGCCACGACCTGTACCTGGGCGGCACGTAGTGCCGCTTCGAAGGTACGCACATTGGTGCGGGATTGGTCCACCGATTCCTCCGAAACATACTGGCCCTCGGTCGAGAGGCGCCGCAGGCGCTTGAATTCGCGGCGGGCGAATTCGAGCTCGCTGTTGCGCTGCGCCAGCAGCGCCTTGGCGTGCTCGGTCTCCTGACGCGAACGCCGCAGCTCGGCCTTCGCCTGGCGCAGTTGCGCCTCGAGACTCTCGGTGTCGATATAGGCCACGATGCTGTCGGCCTCGACCCTGTCGCCTTCGCGGGGGCGCACCTGAGTCAGGCGACCGGCGAGCCTGCTGGCGACGTCGACCTCGGTTGCCTCGATACGCCCATTGCTGCTGGCGATTCCCTCCGGCAGCGTCTGATCGGCGAAAATCGTCCGCAGGATTCCCGTGCACCCGTCGGGTCCACCCGTCTGCAGCCAACAGAATACCGCTGCACCGAACGCCAGCAGGACGAAGGCGAGTACGGGGATGACCAGCCAGTTGCGGCGTGTCGACATCGTAGAATCCTCAATCGATCAGCAAACCAAGCGGCATCATGGAGTGAAGCAATCGCCGTCGTCGGCAAATGCCAGAGGGCCTTGATAGTGTTTTCGGATGTTCGATTCAGTGTCTGACTCGACGCCCAAGGTGCGCTGCATGCGATGCGACAGCACCAGTTGTTTGACTTTCGCCTGGGCGGCGATTCGGCCTATCACCGAAGGCGGCATATGCAGGTTGCGCGCCGGGCCCTTCGCATCCTCGGGTACGGCATTGTGCGCCACGAGCAGATCGGCATCTTCGGCAAGCTTCTCCAGAGTGTGCTTTTCGCCGTTCATGTCGCCGCTGAATACCAACACCTTGTCGCCGACGTCAACACGCCAGGCCAACGCCGGTATCGGGCCATGATGCACCGGAACTGCAGTCAGGCGCAGACCGTCCGCTTCCATCGCCTGCTGTTGCTCGTTGCCGTGCGCGGACAGCGACCGAGGCTGCAGACGGTAAGACGCTTCGCCATTCAGGTAATCACCGAGGTAACGAAAGGCGCCTTGGCGTTCGCCGAACAGGTCTTTGGCGAAGGTTTCGGTATCCGGCATCAAACGGTTTCCGGTCGGACCGAACAACGGCAAATCGCGCGCTCGGTCATTGAAGAACGACGCTTTGACCAGGCCAGGCAGGTCGGCACTGTGATCGACATGCAGATGACTGAGCAGGATGGCGTCCAGATCCTCGATGCGAGCGCCACTGTGTTCGAACGTGAGCAAACTCCCGGTACCCATATCCAGCAACACGCGGGCCTTGCCGTCCTGCCACACCAGGTAACCGCTGGACGCCCGTTGGTCGGTCAGCTCGGGCCCGCCGGAGCCAAGCACCTGCAAGGCGACACCCTGCTCGCCGCAGCTTCGCGCATGCGCGCTGTGAATCGGCGCCAACAGCGCAAGCGTAGCGATCAGGAAAATCGTGGTGGTGGATATCGGGTAGAGCATGGCGCTTCCTGCCTCCGCGTTTTGCACACTGACCGAACTCATTGCAACGCCCGCGCCGGGGCGTATTTGGCGTGAAGGAGAGAGCCATGGTGCAGCACCATGCCGTCGAGCGCAAATCTTCGAACCTTCCGCGTGCAGATCATTACGTCGCTCAGCGGCGGCGGTGGCGTACCGTTCTCGCTATGACGGAAGCAGCCCGGGATACGCGCCTCGCTGATGTTGACCATCCTGTTCTTGGAGCGGTACTTCGGGTACTCGATACAGGCCGCTCCCATCGGCGCGGATTCGGCTGGACGCCCCCGGGTCGAGGTGGCAAATGACGCAATCGAGGTCATTGCCCGCACCATCCCGGGCATATTCTTGCGTCTGCACGAAGACCTCCGCGCCCACCAGCACCATCTTGCCGAATTCGTCGTCCGTGCTGTGACAGGCGACGCAGCCGGTAGCGCCTTGGCCGTTGCCGAGCACTGCGATCTGGCGACCCTGATCCTGCCCGGTGTTTGATCCCGATTGAGCAAGTGCAGGCGTAGTCGCCAGCGACGCAGCCAACATTGCCGTGACTACGGTACCACTTGCCTTGTGGAACTGCATTGATTCGACTCCTGTATTTCCTGCCTTGTCAGCGATAGCCCGGCACATCGCCTTCGTGCGGTTCGATGATTGAATCGCGTTGGGCCGGCGAGTCCACCTCCCATTCAGGGCCGCGCGCCCTTTCCCATGCCTTGGCCGCGGCCGGTTCTCCCAGGCGCACGGTACGCAACACCGCGAACACGAAAAACAATTGCACAATACCGCACATGCAGGCTAGGGTCCTGTCGCCTGTGCTTCGGCGGGCTCCGCTTTTTTGGCGGGCGTCAGCCACCCTCGGTCCTGGGCGTGCGATACGAAACCCTCGGTGTCGTTCGACACGACAAAGTCAATGCCGAGCGCAGCAAGCAGTCTTTTCATGTTGCGCAGTTCTTGCGTGCGTTGGGCGCTCAGCGCGAGGTCGCGTATGTATATGGCGCTGATGCGCGCGGGATACCGATTGGCGACGTCGGTGTAAACCTCGGGATCGCGCTGGCCGCTGTCCCCGATCAGAACGACCGGCAGATCGGGGAATGCCTGCAGTGCGCTATCGATCATGCGCGCCTTGTGATCTTCGGCACGCCGCGGCAGGGGGTGTCGCCAGGAGATGCCCCAATCGCGCAGCAGAAGCACGGGTCCGACAGGAATGCTGTGCTGTTTGAAAAACGCCTCGAGCATGGGATATATGCTCCAAGGGCTGCGCGAGACATACAGCATCGGGTTGCGACACTGCCCGCCCGCACCCTGGTGCAATCGACGCAGGAAGGCGTCCATGTCCGGGAAAGGCCCGCGCTCGTTCGAGTCGGTGAAATACAGATGCCAGAGCATTTTTAGCTTATTGGCGACGCCGGTGTGCACGATGGTGTCGTCGATATCGCTGATGACAAGGCGCTCCGCGCTTCGTGGCGTAGTCAGAATTTCGCCAGCGGCTTCAATGGGCCGCGCGCACGACGCGTGCGTCGCCTTGCAACTGTAATTGATCCATAACTCATCTCGGTAAACGCTGCCGTCCACCGCGTGGCAGCTGAAGAAATAGCCGTGGCGGTCGGTCTTCGCATGCCAGGTCATATCGCAACAAGTCAATTCAATATCGGCGCTCGGGACTCGTCGGCTTATCAACAGACGCCACGCGTCCTTCAAGCGACGTCGTGAGCCGCCGGTGCGCCATTCGGGAACCAATTGAGATTCAAAATGGACGCGGCCCGCGACGCAAACGGCACGAACACCGCCGAAGCCTCGAAACAGAGTCACGTCGAGTTTTGCTTCAGCCACGGCGGTGCCCGTCAAGCATGGTTATCGAATCGCCCAATTCGTCGCCAATTCTCCGCAGTACCGGTCCATGCGTTTGCTGCCTGCAACCTGCGCGGCCTCCGCGGTCAAGCGCGAGCACGGTCGGATCAGTATTTCTTGCTCTCTTCCGCCTTGTCCTCGATGGCGTCGCCGGCGGCCTCGACGTCCGCGCCGAGTCCTGCGACCGTATTGCACCCCGCGACTGCAACGGGAAGGAACAAGGCGGCGCCGAGCAATATCACGGCCTTACGAAAATTTGTTATTCCGCGAGCGAGTTTTTTCATTGCCGGGTCTCCGTGTGGTATTGATGGCAAACACGGACCCGCCAAACAGCAGAGGGCTCGACGGACCGTTTGCGTGTGCACTCAGCAATGAGCGTGCCAAGCTGTGTCATGCGCCGGTCAGGGCTCGACGCTGTGCGTGGTGCGCAAAGCGGTTTGCGTGGGTCGAAAGGGGGCAACGCCTCCTTCCGGAATGCCGTATGCCGCCCGAGATGGTGCATATCAACCGCGACCGGTTGATTCCGTTGGTTTGCGATACCTGTGCGTGATCAAAAGCCCCGGCTGCATAGGCCCTCGACAGGCACCCGGTATGACTGGCGCCATCGCGCCACGAAAGCGGCTATACCGATCGCTTCGGTGCTGAACGGGTGGCGTTGCGCCGTATCCTGGTTTCATGGAAGGTTGGCATAGGCCGTGCTGATGGCTGTGTAAAGCTGATGTGCGACCGGGGTCGGCATCAAAGGATCTACTGAAACAGATCGACTGCTGCGGAAGACCACAAGTTCGAGAAGGCCACCGCAGCGCTGGAGCCTTGAACGCGTAACATAACGAAGCGCCGAGGAGGAGCACGCTTTGCAGCTTGCCAACAACAGCAGATTCGGGCTCAGCGGCAGTGTTTTGGTCTAAGTTCGCGATCGTGGTCTGGCCTTCTACGACGCTTCGCAGCCGGTTCTGAAAATCAACAAGTCAGCGGATGTTTGATGGAAGACTCGATGACCCAGCGGGTGTTCGAACGCATTGTCGACCGGACGGACGACAAGTGCGCCGGCATCGCAGAAGGGGCCTGCAGCGCGGCGGCAGGTAATTTCCTCCGCACCATCGGCGCAAATTTTCTCACCAAGCTCGGGGACGCAATTGCGAGTCCGAAGATCACCCTGGCGTGGATTGTGGGCGCCGTTGGCGCACCGGTCTACCTGGTGGGCCTGCTGGTGCCGATCCGTGAGGCCGGCTCGCTGTTGCCGCAGTTGCTCATTGCCGGGTTTATCCGCCGGCTGGCTATCCGGAAAAGCATCTGGGTCTTGAGCGCGCTTGTCCAGGCTCTGGCAATCGCCGGCATCGGTATTACGACACTGCTGGTCGACGGCCTGGTCGCCGGTTGGCTGATCGTTCTGCTGCTGGTGTTGTTCAGCCTTGCCAGGGGCTTCAGCTCAATCTCATCAAAAGACGTGCTCGGCAAGACGATCCCGAAGGCACAACGTGGCCAAACCACCGGCTGGGCGGCCAGCGCGGCAGGATTGGTCACACTGGGGCTCGGCGCCTTACTGATATGGGGTGTCGGCCAATCCGGCGACGTGGTTTTCTACGGGCTGCTGGTGCTGGCGGCTGCCGGACTGTGGGTTGTGGCTGCGGCGATCTATTCCCGTATCGAGGAATTAGAAGGCGACACAAGCCGGTCGTCGTCATTGCTGCGGGATATGGGCGAAAGGCTCGCGCTGTTGAAAGCCGATCCGGTGTTTCGACGTTTCGTCATCACTCGATCACTGCTGTTGTGCTCAGCGCTGTCCGCACCTTACTACATCAGTCTCGCCCAGAGCGCCCTCGGTTCACCGGCGCGTTTGCTTGGCATATTCATTGTCGCTAGCGGGCTCGCCAGTCTGCTGAGCGGCCCGTTCTGGGGCCGTTTCGCCGATCGTTCGAGTCGCTGGGTCATGGTATTGGCGGCTGCGATGGCGGCTGGACTGGGGACCGCTGTATTCGCGGTCGCCCAATTTCAGTCGGCGTGGCTGCAACAGGCTTGGTTGTTGCCTTTGTTGTATTTCTTCCTAAGCGTCGCTCATCAGGGCGCGCGGGTCGGACGCAAGACTTATGTCGTCAATATCGCCGATGGCAACGAGCGTACAGATTATGTTGCGGTCAGTAACACCGCCATCGGCGTCATACTGCTCTTTACCGGGATGCTCGGTGCGTTGGGCGCCGTTTTCTCGATCGAACGGGTGGTCCTGGCCCTTTCCTTGTTCGGTCTTGCCGGCGTGGTTATGGGTTATCGCCTGCCCGAGGCTTGACGGTCGATGCGGAATTTTATCTTCAGCGTCCCGATCGAGTCCTTGCCACAGTTTGTTGCTGCTATCTCCGACAAGGTACTTGACGCCCGATCGCTGTTCGTCGCACGCGTCGCCGGGGCATGCCGTGCACGACGCAGCTCTCCCGCTTTCTGGTCGCGGATTCACGACGTCAACCGCTATCTCGTCGACACTGATCCGGTTCAAGCGGGCTGACCGGATCTGAACCGTTATGTCGATTTTTAGCTCCTGCGGCGTAACGCCTGTAAGTCGGCTGCGTTACTTCCGATGCCTCTGAGTTGATCAGGAACCGCCCCTGCTATGCTTCGTTCGGTTCGGCGACAAACCGCGGAGGCACAGGTGGTCAAGGGTGGGGAGCAGCGGGCGTTCCGTGTTGCGTTGGGTGAGACCAGGTAACGTATGGTAAGAAAAATGCTTACATTGATGGTTGCCGTGATCGTCGTGATCATCGCGATCGATGCCGCGTTCCTCGCTGTGGCATTGGTGCGCGGCAGTGCGCTGGCTAAGCAGAGTAAGGCATTTCAGAAGGATTTGACGGCAGCGCGCAAGCGCCTGCTGGTCGTCGGTGACAGCACCGGGGTCGGGACAGGCGCCGAGCGGCCACGGGACTCCGTTGCTGGCCGGCTGGCAGAAATTCTACCGGACGTTGAGATTGTCAATCTGGCTCGAGATGGCGCCAGAACTGCCGAACTCCTGGACCAGTTGGATAAGGCTTCCGGAACGCCCTTCGACGCGATACTGATCCAGACGGGCGGCAACGATATTCTGCGAATAACGTCGTTGCGTCGACTGCGCGCCTCGACACGGGCGCTTTTGCAAGCGGCCAAGAAGCGGGCCGGGTGCGTGGTCATGATGAGTACCGGCGACGTAGGGGCAGCACCGGCATTCCCCTGGCCGGTCGACGCGTTCTACAGCCGGCGGACGCGAAAAGTCCGTGGCCTGTTTCTCGAACTGGCGTCACGCGCCGGCATCGACTATGTCGATCTGTACGATCCCGGAGCAGACAATCCTTTCCATGCAAACCCTGATATGCACTACGCACGCGACGGGCTGCATCCGTCGGCTGCCGGCTACGGTTTGTGGTTCGAAAAACTCAAGACAGACTCGTCAGTGGTCGCAGCCCTTTCGGGCAGTTAGGGTTGGCGCAGACACAACTTCGCGTATTTAGGCGTTGAGACGCCCGACTGGCAAGGCGCGAGGAGTGCGAACAGCCAGCCTGTTTAACCGACGATCAACGCAGTCAGACGGGATGTATCGGCGTATAAAACTGGCAAGTTGTTTTTCGCGAACCCTTAATCTGGATTGTGCATCAAGGGTTCGGGATTCAAGGTGTGCGTGCTGGCCACCCAAGCGCGTACCTGGTCAGGCCCGGGAACACTGCCACTGTGCACCAGCTTGCCGTCGATGACCACGCCGGGCGTGGACATTACGCCATACGCCATGATCTCCGCGATGTCCGTGACTTTCTCCAGCTCGATCTCGACCTGCGCCTGCCTGGCCGCGGCCGTGATGACGTTGGCGGTGATCTCACAGTTGCGACAGCCGCTACCCAGGACCTTGATATGCTTCATCGATTGTCTCTCCTTAAGAGCCGAGGTGTCCGTGATCATTATTCGGTGCGTGAGAACCTGCGGACCCGTTTCGCGGCTCTCTATACGACGGCGATTAAGCCTCAGCCCACCAGGGCGTGTGGCGCGCAGCGTTGTTTCCATTGCGGCACCATTGCAGCAAGCCGATCCACCATAAAGTCCGCGCTCACTTTACTTTGCCCGGACCACAAGTCGTTGTCGCCGGTTTTCGGCAGCAGGATGCCAATGGGGGTAAGTGTCGTCGCTGGCATCGTCAACTTAACGGACCCTGGTCAGCATAATCGGAATTCGAATACCGTTTCCTGATTTTTCAGACGCACGTCACCTGCTGCCATGTTGCGAATACCCTTGCCCCGAATATCCGATGATTCTCTGCTCTCATCAAATGGCGGCCGTACCGGAACAGGTTGTTCGCTCGCGCATGAAGCGACAAGAAACGCTGCACGATATATAGAGATTTGAATCGCCGCATTTGCCGTTCGCGTTGCCGGGTCGGTTGGTGTGAGCGTTCGGCACGAATATTCGCGTATTCGCTTGTGTCGCGAACCGTTTCAGGCATAACGTCGCGGATGGCCGATGGGTAGCTACTCAGCTTGTCGGCGGTGAGTCGGTTCGGCGCATCGCCTTGGTCCTTCAATGCCTTGGCAAAGAAGCGCTTGGCGGCGCGGGCATTACGTCTGCGTTGTACGAGAATGTCGATCACATCACCATCCTGATCGACAGCTCGCCAAAGATAGCGGACCTGCCCGCACATAATGATGAATACTTCGTCGACATGCCAGGTATCGCCGAGCTGGCCATCTCGGCGCTTGAGCCTTCGGTGGAATCCGGGACCGGACTTCAAACACCAGCGGCGAATCGACTCCTACGATACCTCAATACCCCGAAGGGCAGGATCTCTTCGACGTCTCGAAAACCCAGGCTGACGCGATGATATCGAGTTTTGCGCTTGCGCATAGGGATAGTGTGCCTGTAACCCGGTTAAAGTGACAGTACCGGCACGACCGCGCCATGGATCACCCGCAACGACGATAACCTAGTACTACTCGGTAATGTGCATCTACGCCGCGTTGCCGGTAGCGTAGTATAAGAGTCCATCGGAGAGCGTGGAATCAATATTGATTGACCGCGCAGGATGCAACTGATTTTCTCGTCTTTGGATACGAGCGAAGCCGGCAAAGTCAGTATGGATAGCCCCGTCGAGGGTTGCCAACTCGCATTATTTCTCCACATTTCCTGCGCATTCTAGCCTTAGTCTAATTCTCCGCACTGCAAATATTAAGCGAGCGAGATGGATGAAAAATAGTGGCCAGAAATAACCTTTTACTTCCAAAACAGGCGATCTCGGTATTGATGCGTACATTGGTTGCTAATGCCACTTCCCTGTTCTTGCTTCCAGTGATTGGTTCACAACGCAATGTCGGTTCACAGAATTGTCGAATAAAACCGCTCGTTTTTTGCTCAATCAGTGCTGCTGTCAAAATGAACGAACAACCGTATCCAGGAAAAGTATGAATACAACCAGCCGCAAATATTTTGTTTCAGTAACACTGGCCATAGTATCGTTAACGTGTGTTACTGCATTAGCCGACTTTGGCAGCAAACACCGCGATCAACATCGCAGAGACCGTAGCAGTACACCAATCCAGACACCTGCTGCACCCGTCAATCTAGCTGAAATCTCTGAAACAGTCGGTGCCATGCATTTGGGTTCCATTGAACAGGAGCTGGGTGGTCACGTTAGCCAGGTCCACCTGGAAGGATTGGCTCCTATAGACGCATTTATCGAAGCCTTCGAGGCTGGTGACGCGTTATTCGAAATAAAATACAACGCGCTTGACGGTGTGGGTGTCAACGTTGGTAATGGCAAACGATTTTCTTCAGTACCACGCCTGGACCTTGACGGATCTGATGCATGGGCAAGTGTTTTGCCCCATAGAATGACCGGTCCCAATGGCGATTCCTGCCTCGCTTGTCATAATGATCCAGTCTCAGATGGTGCCGGTGACGTTAACAACAATACGGTTCGCATAGACCCGGACAGAATTCAACAAGGCTTTATTGAACGTCAAACGCCGCATATTTTTGGTATGGGCGGAGTTCAGTTGTTGGCAGAGGAGATGACAACTGAACTGCAAAAATTAAGAGATGCTGCAGTTGAAACGAGCTGTAGATCGAATGTAGGCAGGTCGGTGAAGCTAACTGCAAAAGGTATCGACTTCGGTAGCATACTGGTGAACTGCAATAAGATTGACTACGGTAGTCTCAGAGGTATCGATAAGGATTTAGTAGTGAAGCCATTCGAATGGAAAGGCTTAACAGCTTTTGTACGTGATTTTGTACGAGGGGCATCTCATCAAGAGCTGGGCATGCAAGCCATCGAGTTGGTGGGTCATATTGATAGCGACTATGACGGTGTGTCGAACGAACTTGCCGTCGGGGATATCACCGCACTCGCGATCTATAGCGCTGGCCAACAGCGCCCGGTAAGCAAGCTAGAGTTAGTTGAAGTGGCGGACAGCTTGTCAGACGAGGAACTGAGGCGATACGGATTGCCTCTTAATGAATACCAGACTTCCAGTATCGAACGGGGCGAAACACTTTTTAACGACATGCGATGCGCTTCATGCCATATACCGTCGCTTACTGTCGAAACACCGATATTTTCCGAGCCCTCGCGGCATCCTGATTATAGAGATACGGTATTTCCTGCGGGAGAAAATGTTGAGATGCCAAATATCGCCATCGAATTCGATATCACCAGGGATATCTTCGTCAATGAAATCGAACTTCCGAATGGACAAACTCTGGGAGAATTCGAAAGAAACAGTTCAGGTGGTGCGGTCGTACGTCTTTACGGAGACCTGAAACGCCACGATATGGGCCCTGCAATGGCTGAAGAGATAGATGAAGGAAATGTCGGAGCTTCAGTATTCCTGACGGAAAACCTCTGGGGTGTCGGCAGCACAGCACCCTATTTGCATGACGGCAGAGCGACCACCATGACTGAGGCAATTCTCTATCACGGAGGCGAAGCAAGCGGAAGCAGGAATTTGTTTCAATCGGCAAGTGAAGCAGATAAAGCGGATCTCATGGCCTTTTTGGACAGCCTTGTATTGTATCTGGAAGAGTAAAGTTGATGTAGGGCTCGGAAACAGATAGAAATACGAATGACGTTTATCTGTTGCCGAGCCTTTATTAATTATAAATGGCTCACGCCATTGGTTGCCGCATCGATAATCACCGGGGTGTGCGTCGATATTGCGGGGTAGGGGATGCCTGCAGTTTCACCGGTTGCCGCAATGATGAACTAAGAGGCAGCTGCCTCGCATTACCAAGTAGTGAGGAAAGGTTGGCCAGGAAGTGATTCATTTCGTGGGGTCACGCAGCCGCCTGATAAAGATGGTTGTCGCCGGGAAACCCGAATACCATTGAGCGAAGGTGTTACCGAGACGGCCATCGACCAGTTCGGCACGCACTTGTATCGACCAGTTCGGCACGCACTTGTAATGGATAGTACGCGCCCATTGGCGACCAACGCATCAGTTGCGAATTCGACATCCGCTTGTCGACTAGCTGGTTAACCGCCGATTCCATAGACGCTGTGGGAGTGCGTTGGCCATGACGGTAGCGCCAACCGCAGTTGGTTGGTGAGTCTATATTGTTCCTGTTCGACTGACGCACAAAGACCGGCGTCCAAAGGTTGTCCGACACGGAGCGCATGGCGGCGGATCGTGGACGCCGCATTTTCGGCATTAACAGGTAACAGCAACTCCAATAGCTCGGCCGTACCAGCATAAGGGATCGTTGCGGCCAGTTGGCTCTGGATAAACCCCGGTTCCGGGCAGACCCAGTTCATTAGCCCATTGACGTGGATCGTTGAGGCGCCGGTGTGCTGACTTTCGCACGAGCAAGTGTAAAGACGCGGAACTCGCAGACCCACCCCACGAAACAGACTCTTGAAATACCCCGGGCGGTAATCTTTGAGCGTTCGGCGGTTCCCGCACTGCGCGCAAATCCGTTGGCCCTCAATATGGCATCGGAGCCGTGCTTCCACGCGTTCCTGCTGAATCTTAGCCAACAAGTGCTTTGAATCGGCCAAAGTCAATCCCACGGTCGCGGCCGTCAACGGGCCCGCACGTTCGATCTCAGAAACGATCAGCGGCGCGCTCGGAGCGTCTTCGTTCTTTAGTAGAAGGGTGAATTTCACGTCGCCTCCGGCGTCGCGTTGAAATTCTCCGTGATCGTACCTTTTCGACTTGTGTTATCAATCGCTTAGCCAACACCCCACCGTTGGAATCGCTCCCGTGTTAAAGACGATTGCCATTGCGGCGCAGCGCAGCCTGTGCTGCTGGCTGATCCGTGCGCGTTAGAGCAAGCAATCGGCCAGCCGTCGGTGAGCGTTTAGTCATCGCGGTGGACAACGCAGGCCGGGTCAAGCGGCTTGTTGCGCGCAACGGAGTAAAAATGCGGAATTTCGCTTGATCGCTTCGCCTGCTTGCGGCAAAAGTATCCCGAAGTTGCCATAATCCCATTGTCACAGGAGGCTACCACAATGCCCATCAAAGTCGGTCAGGACAATTCGAACACCCGCAAGACACTGCAGGCCGGGGGCGCGAAGATCGCCTACTATTCGATCTCGGCCGCCGAGGCCGCGGGACTTGGCGATTTCTCGCGGCTGCCTGCCAGCCTGAAGGTCGTGCTGGAGAACATGCTGCGCTTCGAGGATGACAACACGGTCGATATTAACGATATCCGCGCATTCGCGCAGTGGGCGCAGAACGGCGGCAAGAACCCGCGCGAAATCGCCTACCGCCCCGCGCGCGTCTTGATGCAGGATTTTACCGGGGTACCGGCCGTGGTGGACTTGGCCGCCATGCGTGACGGCATCGTGGCGCTCGGCGGCAAGCCCGAGCAGATCAATCCGCTGAACCCGGTGGATCTGGTCATCGATCACAGCGTCATGATCGACGCGTTTGGCAACCCGCGCGCCTTCCAGCAGAACGTGGACCGTGAGTACGAGCGCAACCTCGAGCGCTACACCTTCCTCAAATGGGGCCAAAAAGCCTTCAACAACTTTCGCGTGGTGCCGCCCGGCACCGGCATCTGCCACCAGGTGAACCTGGAGTACCTCGCCCAGACCGTCTGGACCGACACTGATCAGAACGGGGAGGAAGTCGCCTATCCCGACACACTGGTGGGCACCGACAGCCACACCACCATGGTCAACGGTCTGGCCGTGCTGGGCTGGGGGGTCGGCGGTATCGAGGCCGAAGCCGCAATGCTCGGTCAGCCGATCTCGATGCTGATTCCGGAAGTCGTGGGCTTTAAGCTGACCGGCGAGATGGTTGAGGGCACCACCGCGACCGACCTGGTGCTGCGCGTTGTCCAGCTGCTGCGTGAGAAAGGGGTGGTCGGCAAATTCGTGGAATTCTACGGTGACGGACTGGACCACCTGCCGCTGGCCGACCGCGCGACGATCGGCAACATGGCGCCCGAATACGGTGCGACCTGCGGCTTTTTCCCGATCGACGGCGAGACGCTGAAATACTTGAAGCTCACGGGCCGCGACGAGGACCGCATCACGCTGGTTGAGTCCTATGCGAAGGAAAACGGCCTGTGGCGAGGGCCGGACTATGATCCGATCTATACCGAGACGCTCGCGCTCGATATGGGCGAGGTGGTGCCAGCGATCTCGGGTCCCAAGCGCCCGCAGGACCACATTGCGCTCGACCAGGCGGGCAGCGCCTTTGCGGCGTATGTCAGGGGTCAACGCCCCGGCAAGGCAGCCTCGGATAAGGAAGAGGTCCGCTGGGAAGACGAAGGCGGTCCGCCCGAACCGCAGGCGATCCCCGGCGACGAGGGCCACCACAAGCGCGGTTACGTCAAAACCGCGGAAGGGCACTACCAATTACACGACGGTTCGATCGTGATTGCCTCGATCACGTCGTGCACCAACACCTCGAACCCCTACGTGATGATCGGGGCAGGACTGGTGGCGCGCAAGGCGCGTAGCATGGGGCTGAGCCGCAAGCCCTGGGTGAAGACCTCGCTGGCTCCCGGCAGCCAGGTGGTCAGCGAATATCTCGAGGCCGCAGGGCTGCAGGAGGATCTCGATGCCATCGGCTTCAACCTGGTCGGGTACGGTTGCACCACCTGTATCGGTAATTCCGGCCCGCTGGAGCCCGAGATCAGTGCGGCGATCAACGATTACGACCTGATCGCAACCGCGGTTCTGTCGGGCAACCGCAACTTCGAGGGCCGAATCAGTCCTGACGTGCGCGCCAACTATCTCGCCTCGCCGCCGCTGGTGGTCGCCTACGCGCTGGTGGGCGACATGAACGCCGATATTGCCAGCGATCCGATCGGTCATGCCAAGGACGGCAAGCCTGTGTATCTCAAAGACATCTGGCCCTCACAGAAGGAAATCGCCGATCTGGTGGCAAAGACCGTGACGCGACAAGCCTTTCAGTCGAAATATGCCGATGTCTTCAAAGGCGATGAGAAGTGGCGTTCGGTGGAGACCACCGACAGTAATACCTACGACTGGCCACCCACGTCGACCTATGTCCGCAATCCACCCTATTTCCAGGACATGAGGCCCGAGCCGGGCCGCATCGAGAACATCGAGGACGCCCGCATTCTGGCACTCCTGGGCGACATGGTGACGACCGACCACATCTCCCCGGCCGGTTCGTTCACGGACACGACGCCTGCGGGGCAATACCTGCTCGAACACCAGGTCCCGGTGCGCGAATTCAACTCCTACGGCTCGCGCCGCGGCAACCACGAGGTCATGATGCGCGGCACCTTTGCCAATATACGCATCCGCAACGAGATGCTGGACGGGGTCGAGGGCGGTTACACCAAGGGTCCCGACGGCAGCCAGCTATCGATCTTCGATGCGGCCATGGCCTATCAGGACCAAGGTACGCCGCTGGTGGTGATCGCGGGCGAGCAGTACGGTGCCGGATCGTCGCGCGACTGGGCGGCGAAGGGCACGGCCCTGCTGGGCGTCAAGGCGGTCATCGCCGAGAACTACGAGCGCATCCACCGCTCCAACCTGGTTGGCATGGGTGTGATTCCGTTCGAGTTCACTGGCGACGATAACCGCAAGTCGCTGGCGCTGACAGGCGCGGAGAGCATCTCGATCACTGCCCTGGAGGGTGATCTCAAGCCCGGCGCGGTGGTGCCCTGCCGCATCGTCTATGCCGACGGCAGCGAAAAGCGGATCGAGCTGAAGTGCCGGATCGATACTGCGGTCGAGAAGGAGTACGTCGAGCACGGCGGCGTGCTGCACTATGTGCTGCGCAACCTCGCCAAGGCGGCCTGATCGCAAGGAGACGACGTAAAACCGACGGCCTATGGCAAAATCTGCACGCCGACCTTAGGGTTCGCGCAAAAATAACTTCCTGTGTGTCACGACGGAAACGTTGGCGCTTGCCGGCAAGGAAGCCGCGGTAGTGGCGGTGGAGCGAAGGGGTGCGGGACGCCGAACCGGCGGTCAGACAACTCGAATCGAGGAGGATCTGTGCGGCTGGGGAAAAGCCTGCGAAATACCGAA
>CBDUNM010000101.1:0-19542 GCA_965368585.1 uncultured Chromatiales bacterium
AGGGGGTGCTGCGACCCGCTTTCGCCGAGTAGCCTGGGCATAACCGTTTTCTGTAGCGCAGCGAATGAATCCGGATCACGAAAAAAGCTGGTGACGTTGATCAGAAGATCGCTGAACAGCAGATCGGCTTCGCCCGGGGTCACCTGCAAATAGTGCAGATACTCGGGCAAACGATCGACTTTGTGAACCAGCATGCGGCGTTTGATACGGCGCAGAATGGTGCTTCTCTTGTAGTCGGTGAAATCGTTGCCCGTGCGCGAACGAAGCACCATAAAGATCTTCGCCAAGTGGTCTTCGGCGTCGTCGGGTAAACGGATATCGGCCGTGCGCTCCGCGCGAACGTAGGGATGGCCGGCAATCCGCGCCAGTTCCTCGGCGATTCCCTCGGGCGACATGACGTAGTCGACACAACCGGCCGCGATCGCGCTGCCGGGCATACCAAAGTACTCGGCGCTGGCCTCGTCCTGGGCAAAGGTAACGCCGTCGCTGGTTTTGATTGCCTTGAGTCCCTGGGTGCCATCCGAGGCTGTACCCGACAAGATCACGCCGATGGCCCGGTTGCCGAGCTCTTCCGACAAGGCCCGCATGAAGTAGTCGACCGGCAGATGCTTGCCTCCTTCGGCCACCCGCTCCAGTAACTGCAGGGCACCGTGATGAATCCCCAGCGTAGTGTTAGGCGGGATGATGTATACGTGATCGGGTTTGACCGGCACGTTGTCCGCCGCCTGTTCGATCGGCATGGCAGTCGAACCCTGCAACAACTGGGGCAAGAGGCTTTGATGCTTTGGATCCAGGTGCTGGATCAATACGAACGCCAAACCGGTATTGTGCGGCAGGCTCTTGAGCAGACGCCTGAAGGCATCCAGACCGCCGGCGGACGCCCCGATACCGACCACGGGAACGCGGCATAGGCCCGCCGCGGTCTTGTCATCGGACCAAGGTTCAGCCCTGGCGACCGGGTCAACGGGGTGCGGCATATTGAGTCTCTCTGGGTCGTTCACTGCCATTGTGCGGCCATATTAATGCAGATGGGGCCAATTTCGTCGCGGTAGAGGTCGCACGCTCGCCGCCCAATCTTACGCAGATTTCGATTTAAACCTGCCGCGCGATACAACGGTTACCGTCGATTTGCTACAGTAACTGTCAGGAGGGGGCGTCGCATATCCGTAGTCTGAAACCGCTTTTGTTGAGAGTGACATACCAGGAGTTCCGCTGCGCATGAACTCGCGTGCCAGGGACTAACCTATCGCAACGGCAGTACCGCCAGGAGTCGCCTGCATTGAAGCAGCCACTCATCAGTGGTCTCGACGACGGTGTATTGGAGCGCCTGCTGGACGAACTGAAGCGTTCACCCACAATCCACGACGCCTACGCCGAGGTCGTTCAGAACCTGCAGATCCATCAAGTCGAACTCGAGCAGCAGAACAGGGAACTGAGGGAGATCCAGCAGGCACTGGAGCTGTCCCGTGACCGCTATGCGGAGTTATATGAGCGCGCGCCGGTCGGTTACGCGACGCTCAATCGGGTAGGCACGGTGAAACAGATCAATCTACCTGGGGCCTTGCTCTTGGAGACGGAGCGCGCGCGCATCGTGGGCACGTCGCTCGGACGTTTTCTGCAACGGGGTCAACGCAGGGCCCTGCTCAATCACCTGGCGCAGGTCATGGACAGCAACGAAAGCAGGTCACTGGAGTTGACGCTGCATTGCGACACAGGCCCACCTCGGGTGTTACGCCTGACAACGGACCATGCCCACCTCGAGAATGGCGAGCCTGTCTGCCACGTCGTCATACTGAACGTTACGGAAGAACGGCGGGCCAAAGACGCTTTGCACGAGAGTGTACGACTGATCGAACGCGCTCACATGGAGTGGCGCGAAGCCTTCGATGCGATTCATGACCCGATTTTTTTGCACGACGCACAGGGACGTATCGTGCGGGCGAACCAGGCCTATGCCGCAGCAGGCGGCGCTGACGTTAAAACGTTGCCCGGACGCCGCTATTGGGAGGTCTTTCCGAAATCGGACAGACCAATGCCGGGCTGCAGCGCCGCGGTTTCGGGTCGGCACGACACTTCTGAATCCAACGCGGAGATCGAACTGGATGACGGTCGTACCTTTCATAATCGAAACTTCGCGGCCCGTGACAGCAAAGGGAACTTCCAATACTGCGTGCATGTCATGGACGACATTACGGCGCTGAAGCAGGCGGAACGAAAAATCGCCACCGAGCGAACCTTCCTGCAAACCATTATCGACGGAATTGCCGATCCTATCGCGGTTATCGACGCAGATCACAACGTTTTGATGGTCAACAGCGCCGCGCGCCGGGATACCGAAGCGGAAAGCGTCCGGGCCGCCGGCGCCGGGTATCCGGGATTGATCCACCGAGGATCACAACCCGCGCAAGATGCAGGCTATCCCTATCGTCTGGACGACGTCATTGCATCGGGAGGGTCCGAGAAGGTCGTCCATCGGCAACGGGGAACCGACGGGCAATTGCGAACGATCGAATTGAGCGTGTCGCCGCTGCGCAATGACGACGGAGACGTGGTGGGAGTGATCGAGGCATCGCGCGATATCTCCGAGCACCTGCTGCTCCTGGATGAGCTGAAGCAGCGCGAGCTGCAGCTGGCGCACCTGGCGCAACACGACCCGCTCACGGCGCTACCGAATCGGCTGCTGTTTATCGATCGCCTCAGTCAGGCGGTCCATCGGGCGCACAGAATGCGCAAAAAGGTGGGGCTGCTGTTCGTCGATCTCGACCGCTTCAAGAAGCTCAATGACGGTTTTGGTCATCCAGCCGGCGACAGGGTACTCAAGCAAGTCGCGCAACGGTTGTGTGGCTTGTTCAGAGAGGACGATACCGTAGCGCGGCTTGGGGGAGACGAATTTACCGTCGTACTTTCTTCCGTCGAAGGCCCGCAGGACGCCGGCCTGGTTGCGCAAAAGATTCTCGATGTGTTCAAACAACCGTTTCAGATCGAACACCAGTCCCTGTACATGACGGCCAGCGTCGGGATAAGCATCTACCCGGATGATGGCGCAAATGTCGACACCCTGGTCAAGAACGCGGACGCCGCCATGTACCGGGCCAAGGAGCAGGGGCGCGACACGTTTCAATACTACACCCAGGACATGACGACGCTGGCCTTCGAACACGTCATTCTGGAAAGCAGCCTGCGTCGGGCAATAGTCAACGAAGAATTCGTACTGCACTATCAGCCGCAAGTCGACATGTTGTCTGGCAGGACGATCGGCATTGAATCACTGGTCCGCTGGAATCATCCCGATCTGGGGCTGTTGCTGCCAAACCGGTTCATGTCCGTCGCGGAGGAAACCGGCATCATCGAAGCGGTCGGCGATTGGGTGCTCCACACGGCGTGCGCGCAGTTGCGCAAGTGGCGAGAGGAGGGGCTCGCGTCAAACCTCACTGTCAAGGTCAATCTGTCGAAGCGGCAACTGGAAGACGCGTCACTCGTTAAGACGGTCGGTCGCGCGCTGCGACGCAGTGGGCTCGACCCACAAGCGCTCGCGTTCGAAATTACCGAGACCATGATCCTGATTGATCAGCAACGGGCGGAAGATACTCTGAGCAGCCTGTGCGGTATTGGTACAAACATTGCGATTGATGACTTCGGGACTGGATATTCATCCCTGAGTCAACTGAAGTCCTTACCCGTCAACGAGCTGAAGATTGACAAATCATTCGTCACGGACATATCAAGCGACGAAAACGATGTCGCCATCACACGAGCAATCGTCGGGCTCGGAGAGAGTCTGAATCTCCGGGTGATCGCCGAAGGCATCGAAACGGAGGAGCAGGCCTCGATACTGCAGCGCATGGGATGCCGGCACGGCCAGGGATATTACTATTGTCGCCCCATTCCTGCGGACCAAATGAGGTTATATCTGCGGGACATTCGTGGTTAGATGAACGGCACTTGCTGCACCGACACGGGATGTGCGCCGCGATTGGAAGCCGGTCACGGGCGATCACCCGACTCAACCCGCGGAACGCACACGCGTCGCGCTGTCGCTGCGTATCCACCAGGGAGTCGCTCCGAATTGATCTTCAAAACTGACGGTCTCAGCCCCGATGCATTTCGACGGCGGCCCGACGATCGCGAATCATCGCCCGTGGACGAAGCCGGTTATCGACTTGCTGTCGCAGAGCTGCGGCAACACCAAGCGGAGCTCGAACAGCAGAATCGAGAGCTGCGGGACACGCAGCAAGCGCTCAAAGCATCCCGCGATGAGTATGCCCGGCTCTACGATTCGGCACCGGTTGGTTATGCCACTCTCGATCGGGTAGGAACTGTCAGGCAGATCAACCTGCCGTGCGCAAGACTGCTGGGCGCGGAGCGCACCGCCATTCTGGGAACGCCGCTCGGGCGGTTTCTCGCTGCAGGCGAGCGCAACATGCTGCACCACTATCTGACCCAAGTGCTGACGACCGGGATCCGCTGCTCGCTCGATGTCCGACTGTCGGGCGAGTCGGATCGGCCGTCGGTGCTGCGCCTGCACGGCGAACGATCACAAAGCGAAACCGAGGGAGCGGTCTGCCGGGTATCGGTGATGGACGTTACCGACGAAAAGCGCGCCGAGGACCTGCTCCGGACGTCGCTGGAAGAAAAGGATGTCTTGCTCCGGGAAATCCACCACCGGGTCAAAAACAACCTGCAAATCGTCGCCAGGCTGCTGTCGCTCCAGGCCAGCGCTATCGATGCGGAAGACGCACGGACGGCGCTGCGGGAAAGCCAGCAGCGCGTGCAATTGATGGCCCAATTGCACGAAAAGCTCTATCAATCGCAGGACTTGAACGGAATCGAGTTCGGTGTGTTTATTGAGGACAGGGTCGCCGAGCTGGGGCGCTATTACGGCGCCGGCAACCGGATCGAGTTGCGCACGCAGATGGATTTTGTCCGGCTGGGCATCGACCAGGCCGTTCCCTGTGCGCAAATCGTCAACGAACTGGTGTCTAATGCGATCCGGCACGGCTTCGCGTCGAATCTGTTGGGAGTGATCAGCGTTTCGTTGCGCCGACCGACGCGGCGGGACGTCGTTATCGAAGTGTGCGACAACGGCGTGGGGCTGGCTGGCGATCGGGACTGGAGATCCAGCCCGAATCTGGGCCTTAAACTGGTGGAAACTCTTGCCAAGCAGCTGCACGGCAAAATCGAACGCGTAAGCGGGCCTGGGACGGCGTTCAAATTGCAGTTCGAGCTAGCACGATAGCGCTACCGACCGCGACGCGCCGGGTCATCGCTTGAGTTTCCCGCGCCGGGCGCGCGAAGCATTTCACGGGATATCGATCTCGAGCCACAGCGGGTCTTCGCGCTCAGCCGTCGGCCAATCCGCCGGAATACATTTCTTCGACTTGGTGCGCATAATGCTCGAGCACTTTGGGTCGCTTTACCTTGAGGGTCGGCGTGATCAATCCCTCGTCGATGGTCCAGGGGTCAAGGGTGATGCTGACACGGCGAATCTTGGCGTAACCCGGAAAATCGCCCAACGCCTGTTTTATGCGGCGCAATACCGCATTGTGTACGCGATGGTCTTCGAGCGATTCAGGCCGTATGGGATCCAACCCGAGATCCTGCGCCAGGCTGGGCCAGTGATCCGCGCTCAAAACGGCCAAGGCGGTCAGATAGGGTCTCCCCTCGCCAACGACCATGACCTGTTCGAAAAGGCTATCCATCGCAATCGCCAGCTCCATGTCGGCGGGCGGAATCTTCTCGCCGTTGGACAACACCAGGATATCCTTGAGCCGGCCCGTGATGTAGATGTGGCCCCGCTCACCCAGCCGCGCCTGGTCGCCGGTGTGCAGCCAGCCGTCCGGCTCGATAATCTGCGCCGTTGCCGCGTGATTGTTCCAGTAGCCCTGCATGACGCCGGGTCCTTTGACCAGGAGCTCGTCGTGCTCGCCGATACGCACCCGGGTGCCGCGGATCACCACGCCGACGCTTTCGGGAATATTGTCCTCCAACGGGTTGACGCTGACGACCGGACTGGTCTCCGTCAGACCGTAACCTTGCACAATGGGCACTCCCAAGCCGAGAAAAACCCGGGCGATGTCGGCTGACAACGGCGCTCCGCCACTGACAGCAATCCTCAGCCTGCCCCCCATACTGGATACGATCTTTGACGCGACCAAGCGGCTCAAGACCGGCCAAAGCAACTGGCGTGGCTCCCAGGGCCCCCTGCCCTGCTGGCGCAGGAAACACGACCAGCCGACGCTGATAGTCAGGTCGAACAGGCGCCGCGCGAACGTCGACTTCTTCGCCAGTTGGTCTTTTATCCGGCCGTATACGCGCTCGAATATGCGCGGCACGGCAATCAACACGGTAGGCCTGACCGTGCGCAGGTCGTCGGCCATCTGAGGCACCGATCGCGCGTACGCCACCGTCGACCCGGCCATCATGGGCAAATAGTATCCGCCGGTGCGCTCCAGTGTGTGCGATAAAGGCAGGAAGGACAAAAACACATCCTGTTCATAACAATCGATCAGTGTCAACGCGGCATGCGCGACCGAGAGCATATTGTTGTGACTCAACATGACACCTTTGGGCCGGCCGGTGGTCCCGGAGGTGTACACGATAGACGCGAGGGAGTGGGCATCCGCGGCTTTGCGCACCTGCAGCGTCCCTCCCGTCGCCGGTAGCCAACCCGCTTCGGCCACACGGATACGGTCGTCGTTGCGGTCGAATTTCCGGGCTTCATCGCTGTCGTCGACCAACACAACCCGCTGTAAGGAGCCCTCCTCAGCTATGACCGGCGCCAGTCGCTTCCATCGCCCGGCGTCCTGCACGATCAGCAATTTGACCGCGGCCTCCTCCAGTATGTACGCAACGTTGTCGGGCCGGTCGTCGGTATACAAGGGCACCGTCACCAGGCCGAGCGACATGGCCGCCTGGTCGAACATGACCCACTCCGGGCAATTTCGCAGCAGGATACCGACCCGGTCGCCCGTTTGCAGCGACTCGCTCGCCATCGCCTGCTGCCAGCGCGCAACCTGTTCCGCCATGTCGTTCCAGGTCAGGGAAAGCCACGTCTTTTGTTTGCGGTCGTAGTGACGATAGGCCTCATTGGCGGCGGAGCGGTGGACGCGACGTGCGAACAGTCCGTCTAAGGTACGTGCCTCTTCCGCCGAAATCAGATTCTCATGCAACGCTGTCAACCTGTTCTCCCCCTAAACCCTGAATCCGGCGGCAGATACGAAACCGGGGCGACCTCCCAGCGGACGTTCCCGGTTGTTCGTATGCCGATCGCCGCAATCGGACGACGCGGCGCTGCCCCCGCGAGTTACCGCTTTCACCCGCCACGCAGCGTTGCGCCGGTGATGATTGTCGCGCGTCGGCGACTGCCCGCAGCCATTCGGGTAAGCGCGCAGTTTAGTGTAACATTGGCGCTGGTTTCAGTGGTTCATCCCGGACAGGTCATGCAGATCCATCTCAATGGCACCGATCGTGAAATCGCCGACGGCGCCACGCTGGCGACACTCATAGAGCAACTCGACCTGGGACAGCGGCGCATCGCCGTC
Source organism: uncultured Chromatiales bacterium (assembly GCA_965368585.1). Lineage (GTDB taxonomy): Bacteria > Pseudomonadota > Gammaproteobacteria > Chromatiales > Chromatiaceae > JARRQB01. The sequence goes on from CBDUNM010000101.1 coordinate 7,542, forward strand.
GAGGTCAACGAGGAACTGGTGCCGCGCGCCCTGCTTGCGTCCCGCCGCCTATCGCCCGGAGATCATGTGGAGATAGTTCATGCCATTGGCGGCGGCTGATTTAACCCGCCACTGCTCCCTTCGACTGCAGCGCCCGCGCGGCGTCAACCAACGGTTAGGGCATCAATATGACGCATTCAGTAACAGACAGCTTTAAAGTCGGTCAACGCGAATTCACCTCCAGACTGCTCGTGGGCACAGGCAAATACAAAGACATGGACGAGACCCGCGCCGCAATCGACGCCAGCGGAGCCGAGGTGATCACGATCGCCGTACGCCGATCGAACATCGGCCAAAACCCTGATGAGGCCAATATTCTGGATATCCTGCCGCCGGACAGGTTCACCATCCTGCCGAATACCGCCGGCTGCTACGACGTCAAAACCGCGGTGCGCACCTGCAAACTTGCACGGGAACTCCTGAACGGGCACAACCTGGTGAAACTCGAAGTCCTGGGAGACGAAAAGACGCTGTTCCCCGACGTCATGCAAACGCTCAAGGCCGCAGAAGAATTGGTGAAAGACGGGTTCGACGTGATGGCGTATACCAATGACGATCCGATCGTCGCCCGCGAACTCGAGAACCTGGGTTGCGTCGCCGTGATGCCGCTGGCCGCGCCGATCGGTTCCGGCCTGGGTGTGCGCAACAAACTGAACATCCTGACCATCGTGGAAAACGCCAAAGTCCCCATTCTGGTCGATGCCGGCGTCGGCACAGCGTCCGACGCGGCGGTTGCAATGGAACTGGGCTGCGACGGTGTGCTGATGAATACCGCCATTGCCGCGGCGCAAAAGCCAGTGCTCATGGCATCGGCCATGCGCAAGGCGATCGAAGCCGGGCGTGAAGCTTATTTGGCGGGCCGTATGCCGGCGAAACGATTCGCCTCGGCTTCGTCGCCGGTCGACGGTCTGTTTTTCTAGGAGATTGCTGACACTATGCGGATGCGGCGGGACACCGGCCGATGACCGAGCCGAACAAACCCGAGCACCGGCGCACGATACGCAGCTTCGTGTTGCGCGAAGGCCGCGTGACGCCCGGCCAGCGGCGCGCCTTCTCCCGCCTATGGCCGCAATATGGAATCGAATACGAAGCCGGCCTGGTGCTTGATTTACCAGCCCGGTTCGGTAACACGAACCCGGTAACGGTTGAAATCGGTTTCGGCAACGGCGATTCGCTGGCGGCACAGGCCGAACGCCAACCGGACCACAACTTTTTGGGCGTCGAGGTGCACGGCCCGGGTATCGGTCGTCTGTTGCTGAGCATCGAGGCTCGCGGGCTGCAAAACCTGCGCATCGTACGCTACGACGCCGTCGAACTCATGGCAACGGCGTTAACGCAGCATAGTCTGCACCGGCTGCAGCTGTTTTTCCCCGATCCCTGGCCCAAGAAAAGACACCACAAACGCCGTATCGTCCAACCCGATTTTCTGCATCCGTTGTCTCGCGTACTCGAATCGGGCGGCGTGTTTCACGCGGCGACCGACTGGCAACCTTACGCCGAGCACATGCTGCGCGTGCTGGAAGCGGATCCACATTTTATCAACCTGGCCGGGCCGGGGCGCTTCGCGCCGCGCCCCGCTGACCGTCCGGAAACCAAATTCGAGCGTCGCGGGGAGCGATTGGGACACTCGGTTTGGGACCTGATCTACCAGAGGCGCTGAGCACGGCGCGGTGGCGGAGTTGCGTCTCGAAGCCCTGACCGCAGGTCAATTGCAACCGCTTGATCTGGCGGTTCCGAGTGGCGGGTGTCTGGCGCTGCATGGACCGTCGGGCGCGGGGAAAACCCTATTGTTGCGCGCGATTGCCGATCTGGACCCCAACGACGGCGAGGTTCGGCTGGGCGGCGTGGCACGCAGCAGTATCACAGCCCCGCAATGGCGCAGGCAGGTCGCCTACCTCCCCGCCGACAGCTATTGGTGGGCGGATTCGATCGCCCCGCACGTCGAACACTGGGATTCCGCCATACTGGCGGCTTTGGGGTTCGAACCGGATGTTATCGACTGGGAGACCGGGCGTCTTTCCAGCGGCGAAAAACAACGCCTGGCGCTGGCGCGCGTGCTGGCGAATCGGCCCGGCGCTCTGCTGCTGGATGAGCCGACCGCCAACCTCGACGCCGCCAACACCGAGCGGGTCGAAACCCTGGTGCGCGCATATCTGGCGCAGCACCAGGCTCCCGCGATATGGGCCAGTCACGATCAACGCCAGCGCGACCGTATCGGTGATGCGGTAGCCCGCATTCATCACGGACGGGTAGCGGTGGAACACAGTCAATGGAACTGATCAGCCTGACGCCGGGCGGGCTCATCATCTCGGCCGTACTGGTCTTGTTGCTAAGCCTGCTGTCGTGGCTGCTGCACCTGGGTATCGGCCGGCGCATGCTGATCGCCGCCGCACGTAGCGCGGTACAGCTCGCCCTCCTGGGTCTGATCTTGGAGACCCTATTCGAACAAACCAATCCCTGGTTGATCGGCGCCCTGTCGCTGGTCATGCTCGGCGTGGCCGGCTACGAAGTGAAGGCACGACAACACCGGCGTTTTGCCGGGGTGTGGGGATACGGGATCGGCACCCTGTCGATGTTCCTATCGTCGTTTGCCGTGACCCTGTTGGCCCTGCTGGTGATCGTGCGGGTCGAGCCCTGGTATACCCCGCAGTACCTGATCCCGTTGCTCGGCATGCTGCTGGGCAACACCATGAGCGGTATTGCCGTCGCCCTCGACAACCTCACACGAGACTGCTGGTCGCAAAGACACGTGATCGAATCGCGCCTGATGCTCGGCGCCGATTGGGACACGGCCGTCGCGCAGATTCGACGCGACGCGCTGCGTTCCGGTCTTATCCCTACCGTCAATGCCATGAGCACCGCCGGTATCGTCAGCCTGCCCGGCATGATGACCGGACAGATCCTGGCCGGCAGCCCGCCCTGGGAAGCCGCCAAATACCAACTGATGATTCTGTTTCTCATCGCCGCTGGCACCGGTCTGGGCAGCATGGCCGCGGTATGGTTCGGCTCCAGGCACTTATTTGACGATCGGGACCGTCTATGCCTCAATCGACTCAAACCGGGATCCGGCGCGTAGAGGGGAGGTGGACCGATGGGTACGGCGAACACGCCAATCGTATGACGTCTACGGAATATTTCCTGCTGATTGCGGTCCTGGGGCTGGCGGGCTACCTCTGGCTCGACGGCGCGCGCGCACGCGAGTTCGCGACGGCGCTCAGCCGGGAGTCCTGCCAGCGCCGAGGATTCCAGTTTCTGGATGATTCGGTCGCTTTAACGCGCATCGCCCCGCGCTGGACGGGCGCCGGGTTACGTTTGCGACGCATGTATACCTTCGATTTCAGCGTCGAAGGCGTCGGCCGCCGCACCGCTTTCATCATTCTCGTCGGAATCGACCTGGAAGTCTTGGATTTCGGCACGCCGGAGGAAGACAGTACGGCCGCACCCGCAACGGCGCAGGAAGACCCGGCGACCAAAAGCAGACGACTCCACTGAACAAGGCAGGCATTGCCGTCTCACGCGCTGACGGCACGACCGGCTCAAGGCTTCCGTCAGCGTTGCAGACCCCGCGGAATCGGCGCAGCTCGCGTTGCCTATTTGACGATCTTCAGTACCGGCTTTTTGGTCTCGCCCGAGTCGGGTGAGTCAGGTCCGCCACCGCCGTCTTCGTCGGTCTCGAACAGCATGCCTTTACCGGTTTCGCGCGCATACACGCCCAGCACGGCCGATGGAGGCAGGTTGATCTGCTGCGCGGATCCGCCGAAACGCGCGCTAAAGTGAATCTCGTCGTTGCTGATCTGCAGATCCCTGACAGCCGACGGGCTCACGTTGAGTACGATCCGGCCGCCTTCTACGTACTCGTCCGGAACCTGGACGTTATTGCGTCCCGCGTCCACGAGAAGATACGGCGTCATTTCGTTGTCCACTATCCATTCGTACAGCGCACGAATCAGATAGGGGCGGTTAGAAGTCATTTCCATCGGCAAAACGTACGATGCGTTACTGACGCATCTCTCGCTCAGCCTCGGTCAGGCTGACCAAAAACGCTTGCCGCTTGAACAAATTGGCCGCGTAGGTATGGATCGCTTTGGCGGCTGCGCCAGTCAGTTCGATTCCCATTGCCGGCATCCGCCACAACAAAGGCCCGATACTCGCATCGACCAGGGAAAACTCGTCGCTCATGAAGAACGCTTTGGCGGAGAAGATGGGCGCGGTCGTTATCAGGCTCTCTTTGAGCTCTTTGCGCGCCTTGGTCGCGCTCTTGCCGCCCTGATTGATCTGCTCGGCCAACGAATACCAGTCACGTTCGACACGGTAGGTAAACTGCCGTGCGGTAGCGCGGGAAACCGGATCGACCGGCAGCAACGGCGGATGCGGAAAACGCTCGTCCAGATACTCCATGATAATGCGCGCGTCGAACAACACCAGATCACGATCGACCAGCGTCGGCGCTGACCCATAGGGGTTCAGATCGATGACGTCCTCGGGCAGGTCGAGCGGGTCGACGTCGACGATATCACAGGTCACATTTTTTTCCGCCAGCACCACGCGTACGCGATGGCTTTGTATGTCCTGAGGGTCTGAAAAGAAAGTCATTACTGACCTTTTGGTCGCGGACACCGCCATGCTTTTTCTCTCTCCCGATAAATGTCGCGACCGGACATAGTCGCCTGTTTCACCTGATCCCGCGCGTACCAAGCACCCCGCATGCCCAACGGCATGGCGCAAACCAAACAAGGACTCAGTCCCTGTTTCCGAGGGCCGCAGCGCCGCGTCGGCGCGCTCAGGAAGCGCCTTTCGGGCGAGGCAGCAGCAACCTGCACTGGCTGCGCGGCTTTATACACGGCTTGTCATTCGTGGCCTGGTATGCCGTGAATCTGGCCGATTTTCGCCTTGCTGAATATACGGCATCGGGTGAAACCGAGTACTTATTTCCGCCGCAATACATAAAAAAGGCGCACAGTATAACAAACTGTGCGCCTTACTGATCAGCTTAAACCGGCACTTCCGCAATCGGGGGCAACAAACCGCTGCGGACTAGTCGGTCAGTGAACGTCTTTCCAGTATTCCTTTTTCATCAGGTAGGCCAAGACAGAGAACACGATGAGGAACAAGATAACCCAGACCCCCAAACGCTGCCGCTCCTGTTTTACGGGCTCGCCGATATAAGCGAGGAAGGTCACCAGATCGCGAACCGCTGCATCGTACTCGGCCGGCGTCATGCTGCCTTGCTCGACCAGTTCCAGATGATCGACTTCTTTCTGCGTCTCGCCTCCGTGCGATACCTCTTTGTACACGGCGCGCTGCACACCCTGCAGCTCCCACAAGACATGGGGCATACCCGCATTCTTCAAAACCGTGTTGTTGACACCGAACGGGCGGCTGTCGTCGAGATAAAAGCTCTTCAGGTAACTGTAGATCCAGTCGGAGCCCCGCAGGCGGTTGACCAGCGACAAATCCGGAGCCGCGGCGCCGAACCAGCTGGCTGCGTCGGCGCTTGGCATGGCGATCTTCATCAAGTCCCCCACCTTTCTGTCGCCGAAAATCAGATTGTCTTTGATGCTGTCTTCGCTCAAACCGACTTTGGTCAGCTGCCGGTAACGGACGTGTTCCGCCGAGTGGCAGCCCATGCAATAGTTGACGAACCATTTGGCACCACGCTGGACGGACGCTTCGTTGCCGACGTCGATGTTCGCCTTCTCCAGATGGCCTGCGCCGTGTCCACCGGCGTGCATGGAGCCATAACCGACCAACAACACACCGAGGATTGCAATCAGCAGGGGGATTCCGCCAAAGATTATCTTTTTCATTTCGTCACCCTCTCAGGCACCGGCTTGGTGTCATCGAGCTTGCTGTACCAGGGCATCAGCAAGAAGAACAGGAAGTACAACCCCGTGAACAGTTGCGACGCCATTTTGAACTCGTCGGTAACGGGCTGCACACCCAGATAACCGAGCACGACGAAGCTGATGACAAACACCGCGATCCAGGCCTTGAAGATCGGGCCCTTGTAGCGTACGGATTTCACCGGACTGCGATCCAGCCAGGGCAGGAAAAACAATATCGCGATACCGGCAAACATCACCAGCACGCCGGGAAACTGCGAGCCGAACATCGGCGGCACGGCGCGCAACATGGCGTAGAACGGGGTGAAATACCACACCGGCGCTATATGGTCGGGCGTTTTCAGCGGGTTGGCGGGCTCGAAGTTGGGCGCCTCGATAAAGTATCCGCCCAGCTCCGGGGCGAAGAACGCCACCGCCGAGAACAGAATCAGGAAGACCCCGATGCCGACGATATCCTTGACCGAGTAATAGGGGTGGAACGGAATGCCGTCGCGCGGAATGCCGTTTGCGTCTTTGTTCTTTTTGATCTCTATGCCATCGGGGTTGTTCGATCCCACCTGGTGCAACGCCACGATGTGGACGAACACCAACGCCGCCAGAATGAATGGCACCGCGAAATGAAAGGCGAAGAAGCGGTTCAGCGTGGCATCGGAGATCACATAGTCGCCGCGTACCCACTCGGAAAGGGGTTCCCCAATACCGAACGGCACGGCCGCGAACAGGTTGACGATGACCTGCGCGCCCCAGTAAGACATCTGTCCCCAGGGTAGCAAATAGCCGAAAAACGCGGTCGCCATCATCGCAAGGTAGATAACGACACCGATGATCCACAGCAATTCACGCGGCCGGCGGTACGAGCCGTAGATGAGGCCACGGAACATGTGCAGATACACCACAATGAAGAACGCCGAGGCGCCGGTCGAATGCAGGTAACGTATCAACCAGCCCCAATCGACGTCGCGCATGATGTATTCGACCGAGGCGAAAGCCAGCGTCGCATCGGGTTTATAGTTCATCGCCAACCAGATGCCCGTAACGATTTGCAGCACCAGCACCAGCATCGCCAACGAGCCGAAGAAATACCAGAAGTTGAAGTTTTTCGGCGCGTAGTACTGCGCCAGATGCTCGTTCCAGACCTTGGTCAACGGGTAGCGTTCGTCGATCCACTCCATGAACTTGCTCATGCGGCACCCCCGTCGACACCGATTAGTACCAGGCTGTCAGATAGATACTGATGCGGCGGCACCACCAGATTGGTGGGCGCCGGCGAGCCGGAATAGACACGCCCGGCAAAGTCGAACCGGGAACCGTGGCACGCACAGTAGAAGCCCCCTTTCCAGTCCGCGCCGAGGTCGGCGGCGCCCACTTCCGGGCGAAACGTCGGCGAACAGCCCAGATGGGTGCAGATACCCACTGCCACGAAATACTCGGGCTTGATCGCGCGGGACGGGTTCTTGGCGTAGGCGGGTTGCTGTGGCACCTCCGACGCCGGATCGGAAAGCTTGCTGTCGAGCGTCGGCAGATCTGCCAGCATCTGTTCGGTACGCCGCAGCACCCAGCACACCTTGCCCCGCCACTTGACGTTGAGCTTGGCGCCGTATTCGAGTTTGCTGATATCCCCCTCCTCAGGCGCGCCAAGGGCCTTGGCGCGTTCCGAGGGGTTCCAGGATGCGATGAAAGGCACGGCCACGAAGCCTACGCCCACCGCCCCCACGACCGACGTTGCGGCCGTCAGGAAGCGGCGTTTTTTGAGATCGACGCCTTCTTCAGTCATGGAAAATTCCCCAAGAGACTAATTTGATTACGGGCTCGAAAGGCAGGCCGGAAGCCGGCCAGGAAATCTCTGACGAAATTTACCGGCCAGCATCCGATCAGAATATGCTGATATGCCTCGAAACGACCGGTGATTCTCCACCAAGGCGCCTTTGACGGTCAAGGAAAAACGCTCATTCGCTTGAGCCGCAACAAGCGCTAGGCGGGATTTTCGATATCCATGAATCGGTGCTCCAGGTCGAAGCGCGCGGCGACTGCCGCGCCGAGCGCCTGCACACCGAAGCGTTCGGTCGCATGATGACCGGCGGCGTAGAAGTGTATGCCGCATTCCCTGGCGACGTGCACAGTGGCTTCCGACACTTCGCCGGTGAGATAGGCGTCCACACCGCTACCGACCACACGCTCGATATACTTCTGCGCCCCTCCGGTACACCACGCCAGGCGCCGCACGGGGCGGTCGCCGCCACTCACCAGCAGGGGCGTACGGCCGAGCCGCTCCGTGATCCGTTGCGCGAAACCCGCTGCCGACAGCGGCGACTCGAGTTCGCCGTGCCAGATCAGACCCTGCTCGCCGTCCAGCGCGGCTGCGTTGGTGATTTCCAGGCGGCGTCCGAGCTGGCGGTTGTTACCCAGTTCGGGGTGCGCATCGAGGGGCAGATGGTAGGCGATCAGGCTGATACCTTGGGCGTACAGCGCGCGGATGCGCCGCCCCTTCATGCCGGTTAGGGGCGCGGGTTCCCCCTTCCAGAAATAGCCGTGATGCACCAGGAGCGCGTCGGCCTGCCAGGCGGCGGCGGCCTCGATCAGCTCGAGACTGGCCGTGACACCGGTGACCAGGCGTTTGACTGGCCGCCCGGCGTCGACCTGCAGCCCGTTCGGGCAAAAATCGGAAAACAGGTCAGGATTGAGTTGCTGATCGCAATAACTCACCAGATCAATCAGTTCCGCCATATACTTACAATCGTGCGCATGCTGGGACCGTTCAGAGTAGCAGGTTAATGAAGTTCTATCGCATCTTTGGATTTATTTTTACGTCGATTGCCACCGGTCTGGCGGCGGCGTTCCTGCTGGTGATGATACGCCCCGACCTGCTTACGTCCGACCGACCGGATCCCGCCGTCCCGATCGCGGTCACCGATGCGCTACCGGTGGCATCGTATGCCGATGCGGTCGCCAGCGCCGCACCGGCGGTGGTCAACGTCTTTGCCGTTAAGCTCACCCGGGAAAAACCCAATCCGCTGCTCGAGGATCCGTTGTTTCGGCGGTTTTTCAACGGCGGCGAGACGCCGCGTGTCAAACTCGAGAACAGCCTGGGTTCAGGGGTCATCGTCGATGCCAACGGCTACATCCTGACCAACAACCATGTGATCGACGGGGCGGCGGAGATCCGCGTGGTCCTGGGCGACGGGCGACGGATGCCGGCGCGCATCGTCGGCGTGGATCCGGACACGGATCTCGCGGTACTGCAGGCGGGCGGGGGCGTTAATCTGCCGGTCGCGCGCCTCGGTGGATCCGAGCGTCTGCGCGTCGGCGACGTCGTCCTGGCGATCGGCAACCCCTTTGCCGTGGGACAGACGGTGACCATGGGCATCGTCAGCGCCACCGGACGCAAACAGCTGGGAATCACCAACTTCGAAAATTTCATTCAAACCGACGCGGCGATCAATCCGGGCAACTCGGGCGGCGCGCTGGTGAACAGCGCTGGCGCGGTGGTCGGCATCAATACCGCGATCTTTTCCGAAAGCGGCGGTTCGCACGGTATCGGCTTTGCGATCCCCGAAAATCTGGCGCGCGAGGTCATGCAGGCGATCATTCAGCAGGGCCGGGTGATTCGCGGTTGGCTGGGCATCACCGGGCAAGACCTGACCGCCCAAGTGGCCGAAAGCCTGGCACTGGACAACGCGACGGGCATCCTGGTCTCGGGCATTTTGCGCGACGGGCCGGCACACCGCGCGGGAATGGAGCCGGGCGACGTCATCCTGGCGATCGAAGGCGAACCGATCGAGTCGTCGACCCAGCTGTTGAACCGTATCGCCGCGCGCCAGCCCGGCTCCGAGATCCGCGTCAAAATCATGCGCAAAGGTCAGCCCCTGCACCTGCTCGCCGTCGTCGAAGAGCGTCCGCGCGAAGTGACGCCATGATGCGCTGGTTCAACCGTATCTTCGCCAAATGGGCGCGGCACGACGCGGTAGAACGAATCGATCTCGAAGCCGGCGTGCTCGAGGAGTGCCCGGTCTGTCGTACCATCGTGGACAAGCAGCACGATGGCCGTCTGCCGGTCGCGGATGCCATCGCCGAACAGCGCATACGCGCTCGCGACCCTTCCGTGGCCGCCTTCGACGGCGACCTGGACGCACTCAAACAGCAGCTGCGCGATATCCGCGATGACTATCCGTACGCCTGCATTTGCGAAGACGCCGGTTAGACTTTGTGGCTACACCAGAGAGCGCAACGCCGCGACGAACCGGTCGTTTTCCTCCGGTGTACCGACCGTCACCCTGAGGCAGTCGGCCAGTTGGGGATGGGCGCCGTGCAGATTCTTGATCAGCACGCCCGCGCGACGCAAGCCTTCAAACACATCCGACGCAGGCTGGGATTGGGTGCGGAAAAGCAGAAAATTCGCGTCGGACGGAAATACCATGATACCCGGCAGGGCATCGAGCTGCCGGTACAACGCCAGGCGTGATTCACGCAATATCCGCGTCTGCTCATCGAACACCGCCCGGTGCTCGAGGGCGAACGCGGCCGACATCTGGGTCAGCACGTTGATATTGTAAGGCAGGCGAATCTTATCGAATTCGGCCAGCCACGCGGGCGGGCCGACCAGGTAACCCAGACGCAACCCGGCGAGCCCCATCTTGGAGACGGTTCGCATCACCAGCAGGTTGTCATGCTGCCCAAGTTCCGCGAGAAACGAGCGGTCGGTGAAGGGGGCATAGGCCTCATCGATCACCACCAATCCGGGCGCTCCGGCGATGATCCGGCGGACCGCGTCGGCATCGAACAGATTGCCGGTGGGATTGTTAGGGTACGCCAGAAACACGACCGCCGGTTGCACTTCGTCCAGGGCCTGCAGCACCGCCGGCAGGTCGAGCGAGAAATCGTCGGCACGCAGAGGTACGCCGACGTACTTCATATCGCAAAAAGTCGCGATCATTCGGTACATGACGAAGCCAGGGTCGACGGACAGCACCGTGCGTCCGGGACCTGACACGCCCATGGCGATCATCTGGATTAGCTCATCCGAGCCATTGCCCAGCAGGACACCCATATCTGCGTCGACGCGCATGGCCTTGCGCAGCTGATGCGTGAGATGCGGGGCGCGCGGATCCGGGTAGCGGTTCACGTCCGTGGTGCGCAACAACTCGAGCCACGCCGAGCGCAGCGCTTCCGGCCAGCGGTACGGATTCTCCATCGCATCCAATTTCACCAGACCAGCGGCGTCGGGAACCTGGTACGCACAGAGCGCGTGAATCTCGGGTCTGACCCAATGATTGACGAGATCTTCAAGTGTCATTGCAGTAGCATCCAGAATTTCCGCCGCTCGCCTGAACCGGTGGACAGGGTACGGATCCGTAAGAGCAGAACACGCAGCAGTCGCCGGTTCTGGGCCGCAACCGCGTAGCGCACGCGGGGCAGCTGTAGTACCACAGGCAATAGTCTTCGGGCATCAGCATCGTTTCCCGGTGGCCGCACGCGGGGCAGGTCAACACCGACTCCATCGTCGTCAACTGGAATCGCGCCCCGCTTTAAGGCGGTATTCGGCCGCGCGCGCGTGCGCCGTCAGCCCCTCCCCGCGCGCCAGTATCGAGGCGGTTGCACCCAGAATACGGGAACTCTCGGGTGAGACCATGATCAGGCTGGAGCGCTTTTGGAAATCATAAACGCCCAGGGGTGAACTGAAACGCGCGGTCCGCGAGGTCGGCAGGACGTGGTTGGGGCCGGCGCAGTAGTCGCCCAGCGGCTCTGACGTGTGACGCCCCATGAAGATGGCGCCGGCGTGCCTGATCTTGTCCGCGTAGGCTTGCGGTTCGGCCACCGACAGCTCCAGGTGCTCGGGCGCGATGTGATTGGCCAACTCGGCCGCTTCCGCCAGATCGTGACACACGATCAGGGCGCCGCGTTCGCGCAGCGCCGTGGCGATGATCTCTCTGCGCTCCAGCGTGGGCAGCAGCCGGTCGATACTCGCCTCCACCCGGACGGCGAAATCCGCGTCGGGCGTCAGCAGGATGGACTGTGCGTCCTCATCGTGTTCGGCCTGCGAGAACAAGTCCATCGCGACCCAATCGGGATCGGTTCCGCCATCGCTGATCACCAGGATCTCGGACGGGCCGGCCACCATGTCG
>CBDUNM010000102.1:0-19431 GCA_965368585.1 uncultured Chromatiales bacterium
GCATACTTTCTTTCGTGTCGATGGTCGTACCTGCCGCGAATTCGCGGCGGCGTCCTGCAACTCCACTTGCCGGCCGCGAAAAAGCACGCTTCAGTATGCGAGTATAGTAGCTCGGCGCCGTCGTATCGGTCTGGGTGACGGCGCCGGAGTTCGAAACAAGCCAGAAGGGGAGAGACGCAGTGTCCGAACTGACCTTGGATCAAGCCAACCGGATGATAGAAAAGGCCTTTGACGAAGCCGCCAAGCTGGAGCTGCCGCCGCTGGCGGTGGCGGTTTTGGACTGCGGCGGGCATTTGAAGGCGCTGCAGCGCCAGGACAACCTGTCCTTTCTCCGCGCCGACATTTGCCAGGCCAAGGCCTGGGGGGCGCTGGCCCTGGGCGCAAATTCGAGCAATCTGGCCATGAGATTTGCCACCGATGAGCTGCAGCGCGGCTTCATCCAGGCGCTCAACGCCATGTCATCGGGGAAGCTGATCCCCTTGCCGGGCGGCGTTCTGGTCCGTAGCAGTAGCGGCGACATCATGGGCGCGGTGGGCGTTGCCGGGGCGGCGTCCGAGCAAGACGAGGCATGTGCCGTCGCCGCGATCCGTGGTGTGGGTCTGCAAGCGCTGCACGATTGAGTTGTTTTTCACCGGCACCGCCGAGCGAAGCCGAGCAACGCCCGCCGTGCGAGATGTCCTGCAGCCCGTCGAGCATGCTGTCGAAGCCCACGACCGACCGGGAGACAGCATACGGATACGCTACGCGTCGATCTGAGTCGACGAGTACCAGCGGTGTGGCGCGCGCACCCAAGACGGGTGCGATTGATTCCAGCCACGACATGCGTGTCCCAAATGTCATATCCAAGTCAGCGCGTGTTGTCGCGGTCGTATCGGTTGGTTCTTGAATGCGGCGTGATGACCCGGGTCGAGTAAAAATCTGTCATCGAACCAATAGAAAGCCGCTCATCCGGATATGGTGAGCGGTTCTTCAGAGTGCTTCGACTGTCTATGGGAATTACCCGTTGCGGGCCTTGGCTTCGGCGATTACGGCCTCCGCCACGTTGTTCGGGCAGGCCGCGTAGTGTGAGAACTCCATCGAAAACTGGCCGCGGCCCGAGGTCATGGTGCGTAGATCGCCGATGTAGCCAAACATCTCACTCAGCGGCGCGTCCGCCTTGACGCGGACGCCCGTGGGGCCTGCTTCCTGCGCCTTGATCATACCGCGACGACGATTGAGGTCGCCGATGACGTCACCGACGTGGTCGTCGGGCGTGAATACGTCGACCTTCATGATGGGCTCCAGAATTTGCGGAGCAGCCTTCGGGATAGATTGGCGATAAGCGGCCTTGGCGGCGATCTCGAAGGCCACGGCCGAAGAGTCCACTGGGTGGAACCCGCCGTCTACCAGCGTGACCTTGACGTCGAGGCAGGGGTAACCGGCGAGCACGCCTTTCTCCATGCTCAGTTCGAAGCCTTTTTGTATCGCAGGCCAGAATTCGCGCGGAACGTTACCGCCAGTAACGACGGATTCGAACTGAAATCCGGTACCCGTCTCGCCCGGTTCAATCGTGTAGTCGATCTTGCCGAACTGCCCGGAACCACCCGTTTGCTTCTTGTGGGTGTAGGAATCTTCGACGCGCTGGGTGATAGTCTCGCGGTAGGCGACCTGCGGTTTACCGACGGTGACGTCCACGCCGTGCGTGCGCCTGAGAATATCGACCTTGATGTCCAGGTGCAGCTCGCCCATACCCTTTATGATGGTTTCGCCGCTTTCCTCGTCGGTTTCTACACGGAAAGAAGGGTCTTCCTGCACCATCTTGCTGATCGCAAGCCCCATCTTTTCGGCCGCGCCCTTGTCCTTGGGTGCGACTGCGATTGAGATAACCGGGTCGGGGAACACCATCGGTTCCAGGGTGGCCGGGTTCTTGGGGTCGCACAGGGTGTGACCGGTCTGCACGTTCTTCATGCCCACGATGGCGACGATGTCACCCGCCTGGGCGGAACTGAGTTCTGCGCGGGAATCGGCGTGCATCTCCACGATACGGCCGATGCGCTCGGTCTTGCCGGTAAAGGTGTTGAGTACCGTGTCGCCCTTGTTCAGGGTGCCGGAGTAGATCCGGGTGAAGGTCAGCGCGCCATAACGGTCGTCCATGATCTTGAACGCGAGGGCGCGCAGCGGCTTGTCCGGATCCACGATCGCAAACTTGCCGGTTTCGTTGCCTTCGAGGTCCACTTCCGGCTGCGGTTTGACTTCGGTCGGGCTGGGCAGGTAGTCGACGACCGCATCGAGGACCAGTTGAACGCCTTTGTTCTTGAACGAGGAACCGCAATAGGTCGGGAAAAAATCAAGCGCGATCGTACCTTTGCGGATGCAGCGTTTGAGATCCTCGAGGGCGGGTTCATTGCCTTCCAGGTACTGCTCCATGAGCGCTTCGTCCTCCGAGACGACTGCCTCGATGAGTTGCTCACGAAATTCCTCGACCCGGTCGGTCATATCGGCCGGCACGTCTTCGATCTGGTAATTCATCGGGTCGCCGGATTCGTCCCAGATCCACGCCTTGCGGGTCAGCAGGTCAACTACGCCTTTGAAATCGTCTTCGACACCGATGGGTAAGGTCATCACCAGCGGGGTGGCGCCGAGTACTTTCTTGACCTGTTCAACCACACGATAGAAGTCGGCGCCAATGCGATCCATCTTGTTGATGTAGATGACCCGTGCCACCTCTGAGTCGTTGGCGTAGCGCCAGTTGGTTTCGGACTGAGGTTCGACGCCGCCGGAGCCGCAGAACACCCCGACCCCGCCGTCCAGCACTTTCAAAGAGCGGTACACCTCAATCGTAAAGTCTACGTGCCCAGGGGTGTCGATAATGTTCAGGCGGTGACCATTCCATTCGCAAGAAGTCGCCGCCGATTGGATGGTGATACCTCGCTCCTGCTCCTGTTCCATGAAGTCCGTCGTTGCAGCGCCGTCGTGCACCTCACCGATCTTGTGGATTTTTCCGGTGAGCTTGAGGATTCGCTCCGTGGTCGTGGTTTTTCCAGCGTCGACGTGAGCGAAGATGCCGATGTTGCGGTAGGTAGACAGGTCTTTCATGATAACTCTCAGGTTAAGTGCAAGATTTCTTAAGTAATTCCCAGATCATGACCCGGGATTAACCGAGGCGTTCTCAAGGCAGGCGCGCTACGCGCAGATATGCTTCATCACACCGGAACGAAATATCGGCGCGCGCGCGAAGATACTTGAATTTCAGGTAAATTTAAAATCGAAATTTCGAGATTTGCGTGCATATGGCGCCAAAATCGCCCGTACGTTGATTCAGGTGACCCATGTGATCAGGTGTTGCTCCAGCGCATCCGCCTCGTCCTCGCAAACCGTGCGCCCGCAGATGCAGTGTCCGGCGGCGATGACGCTAGACCTCACGCCGCTGCGCAACGGATGCCAATCGGGCAGGTCACTTCCTTCTGCAACGAGCCGATAGGCGCAGGTTTTCGGCAACCAGTAAGGGTCTTCGAGTACCTCGGGTGTAATGGCGACACAGTCGGGGACTCGCGTGGAGCGGTTCGGGTAGTCGGTACAGCGACCCGTTGTCACATTCAGCAGGCGGCAATGAACGTTGGTATAGAAGACTTCGCGCGTACCGTAATCCTCGAGTTTGTACAAACAACACTTCGCGCATCCGTCACAAAGTGATTCCCATTCGTGTTGCGAGAGATCGCTCAGCGACTTGTCTTCCCAGAATTTTTTGCCGCTGCCCGCCATCAGATTATTCTAACCGGGATTGGCTCGCGGCGTCGGCCCCGCGTGGCCGGCAAGCCGAGTTTTTTCACACCGTCTGTCATTCCGTTTAACTATGATTCCAGTTGCACGATATGTCACAAGTTCGATCTCAAAAAAAGTTAATAACTTATTGTTTTTATTAAATTAAGATTAAATCGTGCATTTTTTGGTCAATTTGATCAAGTCGTTGCGTAGATATGGGGAAAGTCGGCTTGTGAGCAAGTTGCTAACAATATTATCCACAGTATTTGTGGAAAGTTTATGACCGGCGACGAGCCCCGGTAGGGCTTGCCATGCCGTGTGAATAAATGGTCATTGTGCTCCAAAATGATGTGTCGTATCGGCGTCGAGTTCGACTCGAATTTGACTCGTCAACGATAAGCAGAGTTGGCGCCGCCACGAGCTCAGTCGCAATCATCGTCGATCGTTTCGGTTTCTCCCGCCGTCGTCGGTGGCAGGCGGGTGCGGATGAACATCATGTTCTCGATTCGCTCGAACCCGTCGTCCAGTCCGCGCTCCACCAGCGGCAGAGAGAGCCCGTCGTAAATGAAAACCTGCCCGCTTTTTTCTTGCTCCAACTCTTGCGCGGTCGGTGCCAACAAGCGCCGCTCCTGCCACGCCGAAACGTCATCCGAGTTTGCCGGGCAGCCCCATCCTGAGGCGAGAACAGCCGTAAAAACGACCAAGATCGATTTCATCCCGATTCCCTCCGAGTTCCGTTTCCAAGCGGGAAACACCGTGCACTCCCCGCGTCTTGCGGGCGCTTGTGATGTCTCCCACAATCACGATTGTAGATGATCGAAACTCGGTCGTGCTGAGAATCCCGCCTCATATCCAGATGGTGGATTTATATCCGAACGGTAGGGCGGGGTTTCACGCGTCATTTTCACTTTGAGGCACCTTGAAAAATCGCCAATTTTCGCGAAACCTGCGTTGTGACGCCTTCTGCGACGCTCACTTAATTTAAAGATTGCGTTAGCAAAGCCATATGTCGGGTAACGGTTTAAGTGACTGTTTGCTGCAGGGAAGCAGCAGCCGAGCCTACATGGCTGTATTCACGGCGTATTACTGAAAGCTTTACCCGGCAGGAGGCATTGAATACATGAGGTATTATTAGTGATTCTCTAAATATGCCTTATAAACTGTGCTTCTCGAACTCGCCTCGCCTTGGCCTCACGCAAATATTTCAATTGTTAAAGGTGCCCTTTGGTGTTGCCACATCCCGCGTTGCCGGTATACAAAGCCGGAATAAGTTCAACCCTAGTGCCACTGGCTGAAGCTTCTGCGGTCCAGGGAGTCCGGTTCAAGGGGCGCCGTCACCCTTTTTTTGCTGCGCAGTCACTGTTGAGTGAAAAAGGGAGCCCCGCCGCCCAAGGTGCGGCGTGCGCTGCTCTGCATCTCCCCCTGGAGGCTCGGCGCAGCATCCCCGCGGCAGATGCGTTCAGCACTGCAAATTTCGTCAGGTTAATGACATCGGGTTTAACCCGGGAGGGGCGATGCCCGAGCTGAGGCGACTAGAAGTATTTGACGCTGCTTGTCAATCGGCATTCGGCTATCTGGCTTTGCGTATGTGCGGTGACGCCGTGGTTCGTCTGGCGATCAGTGCTTCTCGACCCACCCTGCGTCGACACAAAGCTACCGCTGCACAGGCCGCGTTGGCAGCGGTATGCAGCTATCTCGATTCGGGTAGCATGCAGGGCCTGCCGCCAACGCGTTTGTCGGGTACCGATTTCCAATTGCGCGTGTGGCGGTTGCTGCGGCAGATCCCACGAGGCCAAATCCGCACTTACGGAGAAATTGCGCGCGAGTTGGCATCCAGCGCGCGCGCCATCGGAGGGGCTTGTCGAGCCAATCCGGTGCTTATCCTGGTGCCTTGTCATCGCGTCGTATCGGCGCACGGATTGGGTGGGTTTGCCGGTCAGGCCAATGGCCGCTGGACAGACTTGAAAAAGCGCCTGCTGGCCGCCGAAGGAGTTTTGATGCGGTGATCAGCCAGGTGAGCGAAGATGCCATCACGCGGTTCACCGACGCCTTGTGGATGGAGCGGGGCCTAGCGACGAACACTCTGGTTTCTTATCGAAGCGACCTGCGGGCCGCCGCTGCGTGGCTGGACGAGCACTGCCGCCGCGATTTGTTAACGGCGCAACGCAGCGATTTGCTCGCTTACCTGGCGCAGGTGGTCGCCAATGGTGCGCAGCCGCGAACCAGCGCGCGCCGCTTGTCGGCATTGCGTCAGTTCTATCAGCATGCGCGACGCGAGTCGCTGCGCAAAGACGATCCGACGGAACGTATCGACGCGCCCAAAACCGGGCGCCCGCTGCCTCATTCGCTTACCGAACCCGAGGTCGAGCAACTGTTGAATGCGCCGGACGAAAACACACCGGAGGGATTTCGCGACCGTGCAATGTTCGAGGTGTTGTACGCGGCCGGCCTGCGTGTGTCTGAGCTGGTCGGATTGAAACCCGATCAGGTGAGTCTGGCACAAGGGCTGGTGCGCATCACGGGCAAGGGCGGCAAGGAACGCCTTGTGCCTCTGGGAGACGAGGCGCATTTATGGATCACCCGGTTCTTAGCGGGTGCTCGGCACGACATATTACACGGTCGTCCGTGCGCGTACCTTTTCCCGACACGACGCGGCAGCGGCATGACCCGGCAGGCATTCTGGTACCGAGTGCGTAAACACGCGCAAACCGCCGGTATCCAAAAGCACTTGTCGCCGCATACCCTGCGGCACGCTTTTGCCACGCATTTGCTCAATCACGGCGCCGATTTGCGCGTCGTCCAGCTGTTGCTCGGACACAGCGATCTGTCGACCACCCAGATCTACACCCACGTGGCCCGTGAACGGCTGAAAACCCTGCACGCCGTCCACCACCCGAGGGGGTAAGTCGCGACCGTCATGCCAGTGGCATGACGCAGCGTGACGCACGACCGCACAGGAAGTGCGGGCTGGACATGCCACCAGGGAAGGTTGCGTGCGACTAATGTACGACGGCGTAACGAGAATCCCGAAATCCGAGCGAGCAAGTCGCGACCGTCATGCCAGTGGCATGATGCAGCGCGCCGCGCGAATCAACGCGGGACGAAGGCGACGAAAGGCCATTTAACATGGCGTTTCTAGTCGCGCACGCGACATCCGACAGGCGGACCTATGGATTTTCGAAACCCAAACAAGGGTCAACCCGGTGATTGGCGCGTGCTCCTTGCCGTCGGCCTGGTTTCAATTGGCTGTTCTGCGCATTGCGCCCGGCTGTGTTAGCCTTTTCGCCGGTTTTAACTCAGGCGAGGCGAGGCTATGCCGTCATTTGATGTGGTGTCCGAGGTCGATCGACAGGAAGTCCGCAATGCGGTTGATCAGGCAAATCGAGAAGTGACGGGCCGATTTGATTTCAAAGGCACCGATGCGCGGTTCGAATTGAGTGACGAACAGATAGTGTTACACGCTGAAAGTGAATTCCAGCTGCAACAAATGATGGATATTTTGCTGAAAAAGCTGGTCAAACGCGATGTCGATGTCGCATGTCTGGACATGGGTGAGCCGCAACTGCAGCTGCGCACCGCGCGCCAGGATGTGACGGTCAGGCAGGGGATCTCCACCGAACTCGCCAAGCGCCTGGTGAAAGACATCAAGCAGGCCAAGCTCAAAGCACAGGCTCAGATCCAGGGTGATCAAGTAAGGGTTTCTGGTAAGAAACGCGATGATTTACAAAACGTTATCGCGATGCTCCGTGGCGGCAGTTACGACATGCCGTTGCAATACATCAACTTTAGAGATTAATGAACATGCTACGTATCAATTTGGCCGCAAGTCTTCTTGCTGCGCTTTTCATCTCCAGCGGTGTGGCGGCGGCCGACGGCGGCGTCTCTCCCGAGGTCGTCGAGCGCCTGACGCAAAAGCTGTCAACGGTCCTGCCGAACATGACGCCGGACAGCGTCGTTAATACCCCCGTTAAGGGGATGTATGAGGTCATGTTTGGTGCGCGGCTGTTTTACGTTTCCGAAGACGCGCGCTATCTCATCCAGGGTTCCATGATCGATCTCGAGCGGCGCGAGAATCTTACGGAACCGAGAATCGCCCAGGCCAAAGTGAAAGCAGTGGCGGATATCGGCGAGGAAAACATGTTGATTTACGGCTTACCGGAGGCGAAACACACCGTGACCGTGTTTACCGATATCGATTGCGGATATTGCCGTAAATTGCATTCTGAGATGGAACAGATCAACGCCAACGATATTCGGATTCGCTACCTGCTGTACCCGCGCGCCGGTAAGAACAGCGAGTCGTATCTCAAAGCGGTCTCGGCGTGGTGCGCCGATGATCCGAAAACCGCGCTCACCACGGCGAAACTGGGTAATCCGATCCCGAATCGCACCTGCGAAAATCCGGTGGACGAACACATGGAACTGGGTCGGATGTTCGGGCTCCAGGGGACGCCGGCGCTTATTCTAGACGACGGCGAGATGATTCCCGGCTACGTACCGGCAGATCGCTTGAAGCTAATGCTCGATCAACGTCAGAAGACCGCCGCTAAGTAAGTACCTGACGGAGAAGTGTACCGAGTCAGAAGTTCGTTGCATTTCGGCGAGGCTGGAAGAGCGTGTCCAGCGGCGCACGCGAGCAGAACTGGCGGTCTCCAACTTAAATGCGCGCAACGGCAGCATACGCTATACCGGTACGCGCTGTGGCGCGATGCATACTTTGACGATGGACGTGCCGCCTGGCTAACGGTATCGTCCAATCTCGAGCAAAGACCTCCGAGCGGCATCGAACGGCGACCGGTCGAACAACATGGAACAAGCAGGGTGATTGTTAACGTCATTGATGTCGCGTGCCGCAGCCATGTCGGGCATGTCAGAAAGCTCAACGAGGATGCCTACGTCGCGTTACCGAAACAGGGGGTGGTTGCCATTGCTGACGGCATGGGCGGTCACCGTGCCGGCGAGGTGGCGAGCCAGATCGCCGTTGAAGTTGCCGCTGACGCCCTGTGCGACATGCAGGAAACCGAGAGCCCCGACGAACTATACAGTTTGCTTTACGTGGAACGCGCGGTCGAGAAAGCGAACCAGAAAATCGTCGCGCGGGTCAGACAGGATCCGGAACTCGCGGGGA
Source organism: uncultured Chromatiales bacterium (assembly GCA_965368585.1). GTDB lineage: Bacteria > Pseudomonadota > Gammaproteobacteria > Chromatiales > Chromatiaceae > JARRQB01. The sequence continues at coordinate 8,870 of CBDUNM010000102.1, forward strand.
TGGGCACCACCCTGGTGGCTATCGCATTTCGCCACGGGCGGGTGTTCTTCGCCCATGTCGGCGATTCGCGGCTGTACCGTTTTCGCAACGGCCGGTTGAAGTCGCTGACGCGCGACCATTCGCTGGTCCAACAGTTGATGGACCAGGGATTGTTCCGCGACCGCGAGGAAGCACACGAAGCAGGTGTTGGCGACAACGTGCTCATCCGCAGTCTGGGGATGGATCCGGAGGTCGAGGTCGACGTCAGCGAGGCACCGATACAGCCCGATGACCTGTATCTCCTGTGTACTGACGGTCTATGCGGTAAGGTGCCCGACGACGCGATCGCCGCGGTATTGTCCGGGGCGGATGGCGATCTGGAGGCGTGTAGTGAACGCCTGCAGCAGCTTGCGCTGGACGCGGGCGGTGTCGACAACATTACGGTTGTCGTGGTGCGGCCGCAGCTTTGATGTCTTACTTGTGCTGCCTGATGCGCTTTCGACGCTAGTGATCGGTAATGACCGGGAACGAGACGCGGATACGATTGCTCCCGCCGCCTCGCTTTGCCCGATACATAGCTTCGTCGACCCGACCGACGATCGTTTCCGCGGAGTCATCGCCGGTCGCTTGGGAAATACCGAAGCTGCCGTGCAGTATCTGGTCCAAGCCGAAGTCCCATTCCTCCATGCTTTCGCGAATATCGTTCACCACCGAGCGCGCGCCCTGCACCTCGGTTTCCGGCATCAGGATCATGAATTCGTCGCCGCCCCAGCGCGCGGCCATATCGCCGCCGCGTAAGCGGGTTCTCAACAAACGACCGATTTCCGTCAGTACCCGGTCACCGACCAGGTGTCCTTGTTCGTCGTTGATGGCCTTGAACCCGTCAAGATCGAACATGGCCAGGCTGAAGCGCGAACCGTAACGCCGCACCATATACAACTGCTGCTCCAGGGCGACATTGAAACGACTGCGATTCAGCAAACCGGTGAGGCTGTCCGTGGCGGCTAGGTGTTCGACCTCGCGCGTTTTCGCCTCCAGCTCGGAAATATCCGTTAACGCCAGCAGTTGGCGTCGATCGGGCAATGGCAGTCGCCGCCGGCGTGCCAGAAAGGTGTGGACGTGCAGCTTGTCTGGCGAGCGCAACAGCAGGTGGCGACTCGCCGTGCTCGCGTTTGCTTCGTCGTTAAGCCAGTTGCTGAATGTCGCCCGGTTCATGTAGCCCGTGCTCTCAACGACTCGATCGCTCAACGACAAGCCGCGTTCCTTCACCTCTTCGGGTGAATTGACGCCGAGAAATTGGCTCAAGGCCAGGTTGCACGATGCCAGTTCACCATCGTGCATCACCGCCAGGAGCGTGTCTTGTATATCGAACAGCTGTTTGGCGAGATCGCGCTCGGCCGACAAGGCTAGATCCATTGCCTGGCGTTCGCTGACGTCGCGTTCACTGGCAACGATATAGCGTTTTCCCGCCACCTGTACCGAACGCGCGGTGATCTCCAGCGGCAGCACGGTCCCATCCGCGCGGATGTTGTCCACGATACGCATGGTCATGCCTTGTTCTTCGATCTGCTGCACCGCGCGCCGCCAAGCGGCAGTATCGCTGATGCCCACGTTGATATCGATCAGACGGCAGGACAAGAAGTCCTCGCGCTGGTAGCCGTGCAGATCCGGCGCACGGGCGTTGCAGTCGAGAATCTCCGAGGTGATCGGATCAACGATCAACAGGGCGTCGTGAGACCCGTCGATCAACTGCCTGAAGACCTCCAGGCGCTCTTTTTCCCTATGCAACTCGGTGATGTCGTGGAAAGACCAGATGCGGCCGATAATCTCGCCGGTGACGCGTTGCGGACGCGAATACCGCATCAGGCGACGGCCATCCTTGAGGAAGAGGGTGTCCTCCACGATCGCCTCGTCCTGGCTGTAGAGCGTTTCCGAATTCTGCAGAAAGGCTTTGGGATCGGTCAGCATGTGCAACACGGCGGCGCGGAACTCGGCGGTGCGGAAGGCGGGGTCGCGACGTGCACGTTCCGCCAGCGGACCGGGAATCTTCCACAGGTCGACGAAGCGCTGGTTGAACGCGACCGGTCTATCGTCCCGATCCACCACCAATATCGCATCGCTCGTCGTGTTCAGAATCGCTTTATTCAGCGCCAGGCTTTCCACTAGCGCGCGGTTTTCGTCGGTGATGTCCTTATGCGTTCGCCGGTAATCGCGCAGAATTGCAACCAATACGGCCAACACCAAGGTACTTACGGACAAAGAAGTCGCGATCAGTATACTGAGATACTGATGATCGAGCGGCGAACCGAATAAGTACGCCAAGGGTACCGCGATCGCCAGCGACAGCAGTACCGCGCATGCGGCGCCCGTGAGCAACAGGGTTGCGGTGGGCCAGTCCCTAATCCATCGAATCAGATTGATCACAACCTTTTCCTACATCGGGCAAATCATACCACTTGACGCCGCGTGATTTTCCCTGAAATCCTTCAACAAGATTAAATCCAACGACGGTGTATCGCTCGACCAGACAGGCGCGTTGTGATGCGGTGCTCAGTCTCGTAGAGAGATTAGTTCGTATACGAGTTCCAGGGCCGCTCGCGGTGTCAGACTGTCGGGATCGACATTCGCCAGTCGAGCGCGCAGTTGATCGCTCGGCTCCGGGTCGTACGGCGCGAACAAGGGCATTTGCGTCAGTGTGAGTTCCGCATGTCGCTGCGCATTGTCTTCCAGTTCGCGCAGACGGGTGCGGGCGCGCTCGATGACTCCGCGTGGCACCCCGGCCAAGGCGGCGACCTGCAGGCCGTAGCTCTGGTTTCCCGGACCCTCGTCGACCGCGTGCAAGAATATGATTCCTTCGCCGTGTTCGATCGCCTCCAGGTGAACGTTCGCGATCCCCGCATGCTCCTCGGGGAGGGTGGTGAGTTCGAAATAGTGCGTCGCGAACAAGGTGAACGCGCGAATTGCGGTGGCCAACTCAACGGCGCAGGCCCATGCCAGCGACAAGCCGTCAAAGGTGCTGGTGCCACGGCCGATTTCGTCCATCAGGACGAGCGACTGAGCGGTGGCGTTGTGCAGGATGTTGGCGGTTTCCTCCATTTCGACCATAAAGGTCGAACGTCCGCCGGCCAGATCGTCCGACGCCCCGATGCGCGAAAAGATCCGATCGACGGGTCCCAGCCGTGCCTGCCCGGCCGGCACGAAACCGCCCGCATAGCCCATGATGACGATCAACGCGATCTGCCGCATGTAGGTGGATTTGCCGCCCATGTTCGGTCCGGTGATGACTAACATGCGACGTTGATCGTTCAGCAGTAGATCGTTGGCGACAAACGCGTCGTCGCTCAGGCGTTCCACCACCGGATGGCGTCCGGCCTGTACCTGCAGACCGGGTTGGTCGCAAAGCTCAGGGCGCACCAGCGCCAGCGCCTCGGCGCGTTCCGCCAGGTTTCCCAATACGTCGACTTCCGCGAGCGCTTCGGCGCAGCGCTGCAGTACGGTCAGCTCCGGCAGCAGCTTGGCCAGTAATTCGTCGTACAGCGCCTTTTCACGGGCTAAGGCGCGCTCGCGAGCCGACAGGACCCGGTCTTCGAATTTCTTGAGTTCCGGGGTGATGAAGCGCTCGGCGTTTTTCAACGTTTGGCGCCGTACATAGTCGTCGGGCACCCGGTCTGAGCGGCTGCGGCTGATTTCGATGTAGTAGCCGTGCACGCGATTGTAGTTGACCTTGAGGTTTTCGATGCCGGTGCGCTCGCGTTCGCGTCGTTCCAGGTCCAACAGGAACTGATCGGCATGCTCGGAAAGGCCGCGCAATTCATCCAGTTCCGCGTCGTACCCGGGTGCCAGCACCCCGCCGTCGCGGATGACGACCGGCGGGTTGTCGATCACGGCACTTGCCAGCAGCGCCTGAATGGCGGGGTGCGTACCGATTTTCTCAGCCAGGGCTTCGAGTAAGGGTGAATCCAAGCCGGCCAGTTGGTTCTGCAATTGTGGCAGCCGCCCCAGCGAGTCCCGCAATACGGCAAGGTCGCGCGGGCGCGCCGACCGGAGCGCGACCCGCGCCAGTATGCGTTCGACATCGCCGATGCCGCCGAGCGTGTCGGCCAGTTCGCTGCTGCAACGCGTCGCGAGTACGGTGTCAACCGCATCGTGTCGCGCGCGCACCCGGTTTAGGTCGCGCAGCGGGCGATTGAGCCAGCGCCTGAGCAGCCGGCTGCCCATGGCGGTCGCGGTCTGGTCCAGCAGACCCGCCAAGGTGTGTTGTGCCTGGCCGGAGACCGAGTGGTCGAGTTCCAGATTACGCCGGGTGGCCGCGTCGATGATCAATGCCTCGTCGCGCCGTTCCACACTGAGGCCGGTGAGGTGGGGCAGCGCACCGCGCTGGGTCTCGGCGACATACTGCAAAAGACAGCCCGCGGCTGCTATCGCCAGCGGCATGCCGTGACACCCGAACCCGCTCAGGTCACGCGTGCCGAACTGCCCGGTCAGCTGTCGCGTCGCGCTGTCGACGTCAAAGTGCCATACAGGTCGTCGGGTGATGCCGCCGCGTGGCTTGACCGGCGGCGTGTAGTCTTCGGCGACCAATAGCTCAGCCGGCTTCAGTCGTTCAAGTTCGCCTGCCAGCGCCTCGGTGGCGTCGAGTTCCTGTACCGCAAAGCGTCCCGCGCTCAGATCGAGACAAGCCAGGCCGAATCTTCCCTGATGCTCCCACAGCGCGCCGAGCAGATTGTCGGCGCGTTCATCCAGCAAGGCTTCGTCGGTGACCGTACCGGGCGTCACGATCCGCGCCACCTCGCGTTCCACCGGCCCCTTGGATGTCGCGGGGTCGCCGATCTGCTCACAGATCGCTACTGACTCACCCTGCTTGACCAGCTTGGCCAGATAGCCTTCCGCCGCGTGATACGGCACGCCCGCCATCTTGATCGGCTGGCCATTCGATTTGCCACGCTGCGTCAGCGTGATGTCGAGCAGGCGCGCCGCCTTTTCCGCGTCGTCGAAAAACAGCTCATAAAAATCACCCATGCGGTAGAACAGCAGCATGTGCGGGTGCTGCGCCTTGATCCGCAGGTACTGCTGCATCATGGGGGTGTGTGATGATTCCGCTGTGTTAGACAAGTACTGGCCCTTACGCGCCGAATAGTTGAGTTTCGATATCAGGTCACCGTGCGCGGCTCGGGAAAGTCCGTAGCGGGCGCCCGCAAACCGTGCCGGCTGCCAATGGTAGCAAACTGGGGGGCGGGATCCCTGCCGATTCAATCGCGCCTGTCCCCGATCGGCTGGTGCAACACGCAGGTTAGCGCGATACGGCTCGTTTCTGGGGGAAACGTCGGCGGCAGGGGGGGCGAGCCTGCGAAGCAGCAAATGCCCTCGCCATGGACGTAAAGGGCTGGACTTACAGACGATGCAGGGACTGCATAGCACCGCAAGCCGCCGCCGAGCCTACAGGGGCGCAATTGCGGCGATTTTTGGAAGAAATGTTCCGTGTCGGCGCGGCGAGCCCACTACTCCACGATAGTCGCTAAGCGAGCACCTTTAGGACTAACAGCACTCTTCGAGCAGTTGCACCCGTCCCTGCTCATCCACCGCTTCGAGGTGCACGTCGAATCCCCACAGGCGGCGCACGTGCCGGAGCACTTCGTCGACCGATTCGTTCAGCGGCCGACGGTTGTGGCGGAAATGCCGCAGCGTCAACGAGCGGTCACCGCGCAGATCGACATTGCTGATCTGAATATTCGGCTCGAGACTGCCGAGGTTGTATTGTTCCGCCAAGGCCTGTCGTACCCTCTGGTAGCCGGCCTCGTCGTGGATAGCCGTTATCTCCAGGGTTTCCTCGCGGTCGTCGTCGTGAACCCCGAACATATGAAATTCGCGAATCAGGTGCGGAGACAGGTACTGCGCGATAAAGCTTTCATCCTTGAAATTGTGCATGGCGAAATGCAGGACCTCCAGCCAGTTTTCCCCGGCTATGTCCGGGAACCACTCACGGTCCTCGTCGGTGGGCGCTTCGCAAATACGGCGAATGTCACGCATCATGGCGAAGCCGAGGGCGTAGGGATTGATTCCATTGTAGTAGGGTGCGTCGAACGGCGGCTGAAAAACCACGTTGGTGTGCGATTGGAGCACCTCCATCATGAAGCCGTCGGTCACATATCCCTCTTCGTACAGTCGGTTGAGCAAGGTGTAGTGCCAGAAGGTCGCCCAACCTTCATTCATGACCTGTGTCTGACGCTGCGGATAGAAGTATTGGCTGATTTTGCGCACGATGCGCACCACTTCGCGCTGCCAGGGCTCCAGCAGCGGCGCGTGCTTCTCGATGAAATAAAGCAGGTTTTCCTGTGGTTCGGCGGGAAATCCCGTCTCGTCCGCGATCAGGTCGGATTCCGTCTCCCTGGGGAGTGTTCGCCACAAGTCGTTGATCTGCGATTGCAGATAATCTTCGCGCTCGTGTTGACGCTTCATCTCCTCCGCCATCGTCAGTGGAGCCGGTCGTTTGTAGCGATCGACACCGTAATTCATCAGTGCGTGACAGGAATCGAGCAGTGATTCGACCTCCTCATACCCGTAGCGCTCTTCACACTCGGCGATATAGGTGCGCGCAAAGACCAGGTAGTCGATGATGGCGTCGGCGCTGGTCCAGGTCTGGAACAGGTAATTGCCCTTGAAAAAGCTGTTGTGACCGTAACAGGCGTGAGCAATCACCAGGGCCTGCATCGGCAGGGAGTTTTCCTCCATCAGATAGGCGATGCAGGGGTCGGAATTGATTACGATTTCGTAGGCGAGTCCCATCTGTCCACGTCGATAGGTTCGCTCGGTGGCCACGAAATGTTTACCGAAGGACCAATGCTGATAGTTGATCGGCAGGCCAATCGACGAATAGGCATCGATCATTTGTTCGGAGGATATGACTTCGATCTGATTGGCATAGGTGTCGAGCTTGAACTCGTCGTGCGCAATTCGGGCGATTTCCTGGTCGAAGCGCTCCAGCAAAGGGAAGCTCCACTCCGACGTGTCGCAGATGAGGCGATCGGAACTCATGCCGTCCTCCTCTTGAACAATTCTCGAAACACCGTGTAAATGTCGTCTTCACCGTCGATTCGCTCCATCGCGAACTGCGGGTGCACGGCCCTTACCTCCTCGTAGGCATGCCATAAACTCTGATGTTCGTGCGGAGTAATCTCGACATAGGCGTAGTAGCGCATCAGCGGCAACAGCTTTTCGCTCAACAACTCGCGGCAGACCGGCGAGTCGGACTCCCAATTATCGCCGTCGGACGCCTGCGCGGCGTAGATGTTCCAGGTGCTGGAATCGTAGCGATCGACGATCACGTCGTGGACCAGGTTGAGCGCGCTGCTGACCACGGTTCCGCCTGTTTCGCGCGAGTAGAAAAACTCCTCTTCGTCCACCTCGGCCGCCGTGGTGTGATGGCGGATGAATACGACATCTATCTTTTCGTAGTTTCGTTGCAGAAACAGATACAAAAGGATGAAGAAACGCTTGGCCAGGTTCTTGCGCTCTTCGTCCATCGAGCCCGAAACGTCCATTATGCACACCATCACAGCCTTGCTTGTCGGTTCGGGTTGTTTGGTAAAGGACTGATACCGCAAATCGAAGGTATCGATGAAAGGCAGCGCGGCAATACGTGCCTTGAGGCGCTCGATTTCTTCGCGTAACTCGACCACGCGGGCGTGGTCTTCGTCGACGCCGTCGGCGAGCAGATCGTCCACTTCTTGCTGCAGTTCGCGAACGCGGCCGCGATGCGGCGCGCCCAGCGCGGTGCGGCGCGCCATGGCGCCGCGCAGCGAACGGATGATATCGATGTTATTCGGTGCGCCGTCGGTGGTGTAGCCGGCCCGGACCGTTTTGAATTCCTCGGTGCCAATCAATTGATTTCGAACAAGATTGGGCAACTCGAGGTCGTCGAACAGCAGGTCGAGGTATTCCTCTCGCGACAATTCGAATACGAAATCGTCTTCCCCTTCGCCATCCTGACTGGCCTTACCCGATCCAGCGCCACGCCCTCCGCCTTCGGGTGGTCGCTTTATCCGGTCGCCGCTGGCAAATTCCTTGTTGCCCGGATGCACCATATCGCGGGTCCCGCCACGGCCGTGGTGAAACTGGGGTTCGGAGATATCTCTGGCCGGAATGCTGACCTTTTCACCGCCGTCCACATCGGTGATGCCGCGCCGATTCACGGCGTCCGAGACAGCCTTCTTCAGCTGTGCCTTGTAACGTTTGAGAAAGCGCTGGCGGTTAACCATGCTTTTTTTCTTGGCGTTAAGCCGGCGGTCGATAAAATGAGACATCAATGCCCCTCGGTACAGTTGGTCGCTAACTCCACCCGACGCTGCATTTAGGGCAGTACATCCGAGTGGTGTGCCTGGCGTTCCTCGCAAAGCTTTAAAGACATTCCGCGCCCTCGGAACGATGCGGCCAGCCTATTGCGTTTTTGCGGAACGTGTTCTGATCGTATATCGCTTTCCGATGTGCAACGCCAGGAAAAAATTCTCACCCGATGTATGGCGACCCACTTCACTTTACTGCGATTTTCGTACCCGCAAATACCATTCAGACAATAGACGTACCTGCTTCGGTGTATAGCCTTTTTCTACCATACGGTCGACGAATTGCTCGTGTTTTGCTTTTTCGTCGGCGGATGCCTTGGCATTGAACGAAATGACCGGCAACAGTTCCTCCGTATTCGAGAACATCTTTTTCTCGATCACGGCCCGCAACTTCTCGTAACTGGTCCAACGCGGATTACTGCCGTGGTTTTTCGCTCTTGCGCGTAGCACGAAGTTAACGATCTCGTTCCTGAAATCCTTCGGGTTGGAAATGCCGGCGGGTTTCTCGATCTTTTCCAGTTCCTCATTGAGCGCCGCCCGGCCCATCATCTCGCCGGTATCTGGGTCGCGATATTCCTGGTCCTGAATCCAGTAATCGGCGTAGATGACATACCGGTCAAAGATGTTTTGGCCATACTCGGCATATGACTCGAGATAGGCTGTCTGCAGTTCTTTGCCGATAAATTCGGCATACCGCGGGGCCAAAAACTCTTTCAGGTAGCCGATATACCGCTCCTGGGTTTCCTGTGGCAAATGCTCACGCGCGATCTGCTTTTCCAGGACGTACAGCAGGTGTACGGGATTTGCCGCGACTTCACTGTGGTCGAAGTTGAAGACCTGCGAGAGGATCTTGAACGCGAAGCGCGTAGAGATCCCAGTCATGCCCTCGTCGACGCCGGCGTAATCGCGATACTCCTGTACGGATTTGGCCTTCGGGTCGGTGTCTTTGAGGTTTTCGCCGTCATAAACCCGCATTTTTGAAAAAGCGCTGGAGTTCTCGGGCTCCTTCAGTCGTGTCAGCACCGAAAACTGCGCCATCATTTCCAGCGTGCCCGGTGCGCACGGGGCGTCACTCAGCGTGCTGTCGCGCAGCAGCTTGTCATAAATGTGGGTTTCCTCTGTCACCCGCAGGCAGTAAGGCACCTTGACGATGTAGACGCGGTCGAGAAATGCTTCGTTGTTTTTATTGTTGCGGAACGACTGCCATTCAGACTCGTTCGAGTGTGCCAGGATCATGCCTTGAAACGGCAACGCCGCCAGCCCCTCGGTTGCGTTGTAGTTGCCCTCCTGGGTGGCTGTCAGCAGCGGATGCAGCACCTTGATCGGTGCCTTGAACATCTCGACGAATTCCATAAGTCCCTGATTGGCCCGGCATAACGCGCCCGAGTAGCTGTACGCATCGGCGTCGTTTTGCGCATAACGCTCCAGCTGACGGATGTCGACCTTGCCGACCAGCGATGAGATGTCCTGGTTATTCTCGTCGCCGGGTTCGGTCTTGGCGATCGCGATCTGCTCGAGAATCGAAGGGAACAACTTGACCACCCGGAACTGGGTAATGTCACCGTTGTACTCCTGCAGCCGCTTCACTGCCCACGGAGACATGACCCCGCGCAGAAAACGCGGCGGGATTCCGTAATCTTCCTCGAGAATCTTACCGTCCTCCACGGGCGAGAACAACCCGAGCGGCGATTCGAACACCGGCGAGCCCTTTATCGCGTAGAAGGGGACGTGCTGCATCAGTTCCTTGAGCTTGTCGGCGAGCGAGGATTTGCCCCCACCGACCGGGCCGAGGAGGTAGAGAATCTGCTTGCGCTCTTCCAGTCCCTGGGCGGCGTGTTTCAGATAGGAGACGATCTGCTCGATCGCCTCTTCCATGCCGTAGAATTCCGGGAACGCCGGGTAGCGCTTTATTACCTTATTCTGAAATATTCGGCTCAGCCGCGGATCGTGATGGGTATCGACAATCTCGGGTTCGCCGATGGCGGCGAGCAGCCGTTCTGCAGCCCCGGCATAAGCCATCGGGTCGCTCTTACACAAATCAAGATATTCGTGCAGGCTCAGTTCTTCCTCGCGTGACGATTCGTATCTGGCCAGGTAACTATCGAAAATCGACATCAAGAACACCTCTCTCTGGTTCGGACGTGCAGTCTGTTGGCCCGATTGAGCAGAACCGAGTCAGCGGTTCCTCGCACTGGACGGGCCCCTCGAACCTACACCCTTGGCGAATACGCCGAATGTAGTCGT
>CBDUNM010000103.1:0-19386 GCA_965368585.1 uncultured Chromatiales bacterium
GACTCACCTCAGCGGTGGCGCCGTTCCTTTGGACACGTTATCTGGGAGGGCACCGCCGGCGCATTGGTCGACACACAAGAAGCGGTGCGCCCCGAGAAAGTGTGATCGTATTCCCGAGATACTGTGTCCACGCTTCCTAAAGATGTGAACGCACCCGCGACATACATTCACTAGTACCCCAGAAGTGTGTCTATGGCTCTGCATTTGACCAAAGGCGCCAGCATCTGATGATGCACTAGAACTAGTTGGAGTCACACGATCACTCCACCTGTTGTCACTCATTTCGGCAATTGAGAGTCCACAAGTCGGTGTGAGATCAACTGGTCATACACAAGACTACGACACACACTACTAATTAATACCGCAGCCACGAGAGTGGCCTGAGACAACTCCAGCGGACCCCAAGACCCTAGGAAGCAACGTTTTGGAAACTGACTAAACGCGTTTTCGCACGTTTTGGCCTGTTCGTCCGTTTATATAGATATGAGCCCGCGAATTTCACACAGGGACCTATACCAGCGACCTAAATGACCAAAAACTCCAATCTAATGACAATTGGGCGCTTCCAATGCTCCGCATGGTATTGATCGGTGCCTCGCTGGAACTATTCATCGCCGCCGCAGCGACGATATTGTTTAATTCGCGGCTCATTCCAGACGTCTATCAGCCAATAGTCGACTACTTCGTCTATGGTGGAATCGTCGCCGCAGTGTTGACCGGGATTTGTTCACTTCTGTACCTGTGGATTCGTCCCGGTCTGATTGAGGGCCAGGATACGTGGTTAAGTGTCACACGATCCCGCTCCTGACTCCCCAACTATTCTACATTTCTTGGCGCCCTACACGGCCACCGGCGGCGTTTATCGTTCTCCTCATCGATTCCATCATGATAGCCGTGTGGCGGCGTAGGTCGATCCAAAAAAAGAACAATTACCGAATTTGTAACAGATCAAAAGCGTATCAGCGCTTTAGTAACTGCGCAGCAGTGTTGTTCTCGTAATAGACTGCCTCCTCATAGGGTGTCCGGCCAGCATCATTTTTTGCAATCGTGTCTGACCCTGCTTCCAGCAGCAGAAGAACGGCAAGCGCGTATCGCCTCTCCTTTTCTTTTCGTTCCTCTTCGGTTTCGGATGTTCTGAAGAGCCAACTAGTAAGGACTGAGCCTTTGGCTGCCATGTGTAGTGCCGTCAATCCGTCTCGACCCTGCAAATTCGGATCAGCACCCCAGTCGAGCAACAGCGCCACAATGTCTTCCTGTCCCCACTCCGCCGCCACAATCAGGGGTGTATCGTGATCCGGTTCTTGCCGGTCGACGAAAGCAGATCCTTCGAGCAGGCGAACCGCTTCATCTTTGCGACCTCCAGATGCAGCAACGTGCAGCGGCGCCCAGCCTCGATCATCAAAAGCATTTATTTGCATCTTGTGGTCTATTGCGAAATCAACGGCGCGCACTCCACCATGTCGTACGGCAATATGGGCAAACGTTTCACCATGCTCGCCGCGCCATTCACCGAGCCATGTCAGATATTCGTCAGGCAGGCCTTCGGTTGTCGCGCCATGTTTTATCAATGCGGCCACATTCTCGACCTTTCCAGCTTGAAAGGCGCGCGACAAAGGGACGGCGTCATCATCAGCTTCCGCATTAGGGTCCGCGCCAAATTCGATCAGTAAACCAATGAACTGAAACGTCCCGATAGCTGCCGCGAGGTCAAGGACGTGCACTCCGCGGCTGTCCTTAGCAACCGCATTAGCGCCCTGTTCGAGGAGTATTCTTGCGGCATCGATGTGTCCTTCCTGAACACAAACAAACAATGGTGTGAATTCGTACGATTCTGAGAAGGCTCTGGAATCCGTTTTCGCGCCGTTCGCGATCAGCAGTTTAGTAATCTCAGCGTTGACCAGGCGTCCACGCTTCGTGCCCTTATACGGATACGTCCCCCCCGCCCTTTTCGAAACAGCTAAATGCAGGGGCGTGCCGCCGAATCGGTTTTGTGCGTTAACGTCAACATCGCGCGCAAACAAGTCGATGATGACATCGTCACGCTCATGATAGACAGCCCAGTGCAGGGCAGTGTTACCTCCGGAATCTTTGGCTTTGGGGTCCGCACCCAGGCTCAGAAGTCGATGATACATGTCCGGATTTTCCATGCGTATGGCTATGTGCAGGGCAAGCTGCCCTTCGCTATCGTATCCGTTGATATCGGCGCCTTCCTGCAAGGCCTCATCGATCCACTCCGGGAATCCACTAACAACACCCAAAACAAGGCGGTCTTGTGCTTCGAAACCGGCTTGTAACTGTGGCGCCAGTATTATCGAAACCAGACCCACCAGGACTGCCTTCATCAATATCCAAGTTCGATGTTTACTCATGTGCGACTCCTAACTTACTTGGGAAGCTTGATGGGATTCACGACCACCTACTTATCTTGATCTATGCGCATAGGAAGGTTTTTACGCGCAATCGCTCGATCGGCTACGCTAGCCTTATCAATTTCGTCCGTTCTTGCAGAGCTCGTTATTGCCTGCGAATCCTGGATAGATTCCAGAGCCGAAGTTCTTTTGATTTTCGGAGGTGGCGGAACCCATGCACGCAGGTATTCGCCAACATCTTTGTAGAAGACTGGAACCTCACTGCTCGCGTACTCAACGAAGGTCCTAACTCCACTGAACTTTCCAGCCAAGTCTATAACGCGTATGACTTCGAGTGATTGGGGAACCTCCTTAACGCCGTCGTGAACTAAGGTCGCAGGATCGTCGCGGACACCGCTAATCGTCGCCGAGGTATCCGAGACCCGTCTGGGCCATACGGCACGCAGAAGCAAATCTCCTCTCTCAACGTTCTTGAGTTGTCGAAGAAGCCAGTTAATTGGGGCAGTCACCCTCTTCTTGTTCGATGGCGCATTGAGCTTCATGGACAGGTTAAGTGTCCGGCGTTTGAGGTCTGCCGTAATCGCAAAAGGAAAGGGCGCAATTTCTATTACGCCCTTGTATACATTATGCGCATCAATTCCCTGAGTTCTGCCACTCAATTTACCGGAGTATTGAAACATCTTGTTTACTTCGCGCTTTTGATCTACACCTTCGCTATGCGTGCGATCGGCAATACCGCGAGCAAGCCGATTTACGGTGACAACAGTTTCGACATCATAACTGGCATCCTGGCTCTGTTGGGTCGTCCACCTCGTATGCAATGCCGTTATGACACACCTGCTTCATGCAGTCGTTCGGCGATTCCTGAGGCGGTATCTCTTGCCTGTTCATCAACTCGGCGGGAACGTCTGCGACAATTCCGCCATTGCATACCTGACGCAGGCAGTCGTCCGGTGCGACCTGCGGCGGAGTTTCCTGCTCGCCCATCAGCTCCGATGGAACGTCGGCAATCTTGCCTGCGTGGCAGACTTGCCACAGGCAGTCATCCGGTGATTCTTGCGGCGGGTCCCTGCCGTCGCAGCCGAGTTTCATGGTCCAGACTATCACCGCGAGGGCGCCATCCGATGCATACATCTCCATTAGCTGATCCTCGGCACTTATCGCGAAGCTCAGTGGTCGTTCGTCTGGTGCAGCGTCCGATGTAAAGTTCGGAAACAGCGGCTGCGCGCTTAGGGTTACCGAATCCTCGTCCCATTCCGCAACAGTCGGCGTCTCCTCGTTCGGTCCCGGCATCTCTGCGAAACCAGCCGAGTATGCAACCAGGTTCATAGTCATCGATACGCCACTCATCGTCCCGGTAAGTTCGACGCGACCTCTGCTCTCTACGTAAATAGGACAGTCGATGTCTTGCAGGACTAGCCGATAATCGCCCTCGCCGGATATCGCTCCGTCTCGCGCAACCAGGAACCGGGTCTCAGGCAGCGTTTCCTCGAAATGGCAAAAACCGGCAAGTTGCATGACGACGTGCGCCTGCACGGTACCGCTTCTGGCACAACTCCGCGTCTGGTTCTCGATCGCTTCGAGCTGCGCCGGATCTAACGTTCCGATTTGTTGTATAAGGGCGGCCATCTGCAGTAAGCGGCCGGTATTGTCGGGGCAGATTGCGTCTTCCGGTGTAGCCTCCAGCTCAGCCCGGATGTCCTTTTCCAGCGCCTCTCTCGCTTCCTCGAGGATCTCTTCGGCAAGCTCTTCAAGGCCCAGCTGCTGAGCTTGCTCAGCCGTCTCGATGGCGGCGCCAAGCTCGTCGAACGAAGCGGTTTCACCACCGATGGCGGGCGCGTCGACGCTCTCTGTAAACTCCGTCACCTCCAGCTTGGCGAATATCACCGAACTGGCGTGCGGCAGATCTGCGCTGAGCTGGTTACCTTCAATGGCCTGGTTGGGCAGCAACCGCAGACGGTCGTCATCCGAAACGTAGTAGGCGCGTGTTTCTGGCGCCAAGGGCTCGGTGGGCGTGAAAGCTATTCGCGCCGGGCGCCGCAGGTCAAAGCCATCCCCGGACAGGCGGATTCGGATCAGGACGTGCGCGGGCTCGATTCCCGCGACAGTGGACTCGTCCAGTTCTACGGAAACGTTGCCTCCCGTCGCGGCAGACCCCGGGTACAGGGCAATACCGACAGTTGCCTCAGGATCCGGTTGCTGAACACCGATAACAGCAATACTCTCTGCGTCGACCGTCGCGTTGGAGATTGTCAGGTATTCGTCGTCGTACTCGGCAGCGGCGATCAGGCACGGCAGGAGCGTGCTCAGCAGGCACGCTACGATTCCGGAACGGTGACGAGATACCGACATGCCGTTACTCTGGTTCGAGCGCCACCTTAATCGGGCGATAAACGATTTCTGTGCATCCTATCCGGTCATTGTCATCGCCCGACGTATCGGTTCGACAAATTGCGTAGTCCAGTAGCCCGCTGCTCGATCCGAACCCTGAATCCCGCCCATACTTCATCGGCGTGTGATAATCGGCCGGGGCCTTGCCCCGTATTATCCCGGTCGTGGGGCGAACGCTGACGATCCGGCAGCCTGGGCTGTCAAAAGCGGTCAGAAAAATGTTCCTCTGACCGGTTTCTCCATTGACGCGCATCGCACTCCCCTTTTTCTTCTGGATCTCGACCATTTCGAGGCTTGTACGAATACTGAGCTCCTGGGTTCGCGCGGGTGTTTGCAGGCCCTCAAGCTCCGCGATCTCGACAGTGCTGTCCAGAGAAATGTCGACGCGATGGCCGCCCATGTCCTTATGCGCTTTGTTACTCGTACGGAGCGGGAATATGGCGCTGGATCTTGGTGTCACTATTATGTCATCGCACCGAGGCTTGCCCGATGCGAGCCAGTCTTCCTCAATAGGACGATAGGTAACTTCAATTGGCTGAAACCTGATCTCTTTGCAGCCAACTTTGCCCTCGTCGTCGCCACGAGTGTCCTGACGGCAGTTTGCGCTGCTTATTAGTCCGACACCATTCAATTTCTCCCAATCGTGGCTATCATTGAAATGGTCTTCGATTCGGCCGCTGCTCGGAGTGACTGAATGAATCACGCAACCCTCTCTGTGCACAATTGAGTCAATAGCGAAGTTTCGTTTGTATTTCGTGTTAGAAACACGGCTAAAAATCAACCTCGTCTTCCCGCCTGGATGCTCAGAAATTGTCACGAAGCCGGTGAGCCAAATACGACCGGCTGTATGCGAGACCGCAGCACTGATTTCGAGATCAGGCTTGCCGCCCAATTCGGTGTCGTCGTCGATTATCAGCAGCGGATAAATATCTAGCGGCGAGAATTTGACCGTCTCGGTCCCCGAGCAATCCGGCGCCTGTACCTTTCCGGCTTTCGGCACCCGGTCAGGTGGTCTGATCTGCCTTAGCGGTGTGGACTTTGACGGCAGTTTCGGCTCGGCTTTAGCCGGTTCCGGCTCGGTCTTTTTAGCCTCGTCTGTGCGCGTTTGTGACAAGGAAATGCCCGGGTATCCGGCAAGAAGCAAGGCGCCCAAGAACAATACGAACACGCCTGCGAGTACGGAAAACTGGAATCGTTTTCGCATGATGTTCCCTCCCGCGGTCTTGTTTGATGTTGCGGCGTCGCCCAGATGCGCGCAATCGTGGCTTGCACCTATCGGGTTTCGTGGGAACCCATTAACGAGCCACGAAGTTTGTAGTACTTATTCGCGTGAGATACAGCTTCGGCGAAATTCAATTCGTAGTATCGCAGTTGTTTGAGCAAATGCTTGAATGCAGGAATCCGAAACTACGTACATCCCAGAATTGACTCTGTTGGCCCACATGCAACTATTTGCACGTTGATAAGGGCAATTCTGGAAAATGCCAGAGACGTAAAGCCACGGGTCCTCGCCTCCTCCGAGAAGCCATGCCTGACACTCCGAAGGACCCCGAGATCACCGGGTTGTTGCTGGTAGGCCTGAAATATCCTCACGTTACTTCTGTCAACATCAAGACAAGGAGCTATCTCATGATCTTGTTCATGACGGGCCGGACCATAAGAGCAATGGTATTTCTCCCGGTGTTATTTCTTCTGGCGGGGTGCAATACGCTTTATAGCGGTACCGATTACAGTTTCAGCGACTATGCGGCCAGCGGTAAAAGCAGTCAGGATGGAGTCTGGAAGGACGAGAGAGAAATCATTGGTTATTCGGAACAAACATTAGATCCAGGAGTGTATGTGGTCGAGTATGTAGGCAAAGCCGGGGAGCCTACTGCGGTCACGAGTCACTGGGCATTCAAAAGAGCAGCGGAATTGGCACTCAGCCACGGTAGCGACGGATTCATGGTCGCAGGGATGCAAGCATGGGATTCCACGTATTCGAAAGAGACCACCTATCAATGGATAGGTAACTACCAATACAAGCACGAGAAAACCACGCACAATTTGCCGTATACAACGCTCGTGGTACTCACGGATGAATTCTATGGACCAGGAAGCGAGACGTCTTTTCTGTTCAGTCCGAGCCGCGTATTGAGTTGGTACGAGGCCGCAAACCAAAGACATCGACAAAGCAACAAGATGTTTGATGCCCGTGGAACCCTTGAGCGGCACTTCAAATATTTCAATGAAAAAAATGTTCCAATGATGCAATCTGTAGTGAGCAGTCCGCCTAGAGATGTGTACTGGTGGGAAGCCGGTATGACCGAAGGTCTGTCACGCATATATATCGCGATAGACGATTACAACAATACTGTGACGCACATCTGGGTCGACAAACAACACCTGGTCCGTTCTGCTAACGGTGGTCGAAACATCTGGATAGATGTCGAACCGGGCGAACACCTACTGGAGATAGCAGTCTATACATGGTTCGGGGAGCCAGACGATCCAAGAAAAGCAATCGATGAATCCAAGGTGGTTACTACACGAGAAGGCGAGATTTATTGGGTACGTTGTCCGTCAAGATTCGGGGTTGCCAAAGGTTCTTTTGTGGCTGATGGGCAAGCGATTCAAGCCGAATTGAACAACCAATACAAATGGAAATAGAGACGACGATGTTGAGGAGTTATTTTCGAAATTTGTAGGACAGGAGTTTCTGCTAATGAGGAGAATAATAATATTTAGCCTAACTCTCTTAGGTATATCGTTTATATTTGGATGCAGTGCAGCTCAATTAGCAAGTATAGGCGAGGCATTTGATTGTGCTGATCCCCTTTCCATCGATTGCTCGGTCTCGAGACAAAGAGCGAATGAGGAAAGGCGAAAAGCGGATGAGTTTAGGCGCGACCAAGAACGATATGAACGCGAATACGCAGAGTATTTGGATTGCCTGAGCGGAAAAGAGGAAGCTAAGCTTTCGGAAGCGGAAGCGGAAGCGGAAGCGGAAGCGGGTGCGGAAGCTGGTATGGAAAAATGGCGGTTAGAGCAAAAATATCTTGAGGATGGTGTTCTAGACGAGTTAGAGAAAGAATCTCTTGAGGACGACCTTCGAACTCTAGACGGGCTGAAAGCATTTGAGGCAAGGCGAAACGAACGTTGGGGAGTTGTCACAAACGAGTTAGAGGAAGAGTCTCTTGAGGAGGATGCTAATTGTTATGAGCCCTACAGGCCCATTGAGCCCTATTACTCTTACTACTAGATATTTGTAAAAGCCCTGCTATTCATGAGTCGGCGAGTCTCCAGCCGTCGTATCGCAGTTGTTTACCCAACGGCCGCGTCTCGCCGTAAGCAGCCTGTCGAGTGATAAACTACTGTTCCTCGACCTGGCTACTCTCCACATAGCCCCATGCTCGAATGCAGGGGTACGGTCAAAAGTTCCTGCCGTTCTGTTTCGACCTACAGAATCGAAAAAGAGACGAATAACGAGATATTTTTGATCAATGGTGAGAAATTCAAGGCAAAAACATATTGCCTCGGTTGGTATGAAGGAGACGAAATTGCGTTTCTTGATGGGAGTCCTTATGGCGCTTGCGCATCCGCTAGCCTGTTGAACTTTAACCGAGAAGACGTCCGCGATGTCTGGTGCGAATGAGCGAAACGGGACAGCCCTCGCGGCGAGTATTGTCCCAAACACACCTCATCCCGATGGTCGGCGTCCTTAACTTTTGCCGAAAACTTGGCGCCCCGCCCCGCCTCTACGGTGCATCTAAAACTTCACGCTGGCGAACGCTTGCGAGACTCGAGTTGTACTTTTGATTTGACTCGAAGCTCTGTCTCGATTTCAATTTTCGATTGAACACGATAGTGCCCAAGTCACCTGGCCGGGTGGACGCAGCTTAGCATCGACCTCCTTAGGCCAACGTAATCCTGATGGCATTCACCGCCAGCACCCACAAACAAAGCGTTCCCAGGGTGAACAACAGTGTCCTTACGATCACAATATTCACCAGGCCCTGCCACAGACTGTGTGCAATCCGAAAGCCCGTATAGCCCCACGCGGCAGCCAGGCTGAGCGAGCTTGTATCGCCGGCAATGCCGAGCACGGCGACAAGTGCGTAAAAGAGCGTCGGCTGCTCCATCAGGTGCGTAAAGTTGTGCGACACCCAATTGACCTTGGCGGGCATGTCCTGTTCAACATCCGCATATCGGGCGCCACGCGGCGCGGTCGCGATATTCAGTCCACTTTTCTTGAGCGCTGGAAACCGGGTCGCTGTCATCCAGAGCATTACGATCAAGGACCACAAGACAAGCACGGCCGCCGGCGCCAGAATCGTTGCA
Organism: uncultured Chromatiales bacterium; assembly: GCA_965368585.1. Lineage (GTDB taxonomy): Bacteria > Pseudomonadota > Gammaproteobacteria > Chromatiales > Chromatiaceae > JARRQB01. Next base: position 9,081 of record CBDUNM010000103.1, read on the forward strand.
TTAGTCATCGAATCACCCATACGTAGTTGCAATGGCGATTCACACTAGTGGACCGATCCGATCGGCGCAAGCGCCTCGATCCAGGGGCGAGCGGTTTTCAGAGTCGCGGAAAGATAAGAAGGGAACACTCCCAATCTGAGGGTCTAGCGCGATAAACCAGGAATGCGCCGTGTCGTCGATCAGAGCTCGTCGTCGGGCAAGCTGTGTGCAGCGCTACCCGCTTTGCGAAGTGCGATTATGGAAGCCCGAACCTGGTCCAGAATGTCCCTCGTATCTTCAGGGCCAAGCTGTTCGATAGCTCGCTCCTCAATCGTGAATAGAGCCATCAAATGTTGCCTCATCTGCCGAAACACTTCGGGGTCCTTTCGGCCACAGACGCTATCGTCGTTCTTTAGGATTCGCTCCGCCAGACCCGCTCGACCCAGTTCAATATCACAGGCAATGGCAAGTTCTGATAGCTCGTGCACGATCGCTTCGATCTGTCGGCCCCAGTTGGAGTCCTGGAGCTCGACGCCCTCTTCTGTTTGGCTCATGTCATACCTCTCGGGGGTATGTTATCACGCCAGATTCAGGTCTCTATGAAGGACGAACGGGGTCGAACCGGAGTTTTACCGTTGTGTACTTGCTGCCGACCGCCATAAGCAACAAAGCCAACATCAGCCAACCAACACCGCCGCCACCACTGCTAAATCTGGAAACGTTGCACGCCGTCGTCTTGAGATTGCCGGTGCCGATGAAATTCTGTTTGCCAAATGTTTTACCGGTCAGGCTGACGCTGTCGTCGCCACACACGATCGCCGCGTCATTGACGTTGAAGATCATGAACCTGTCGGCAATTCCGTCGGCATTCAGGTCAAACGCTTTGTCGTCGAGCGGTGCCGCTCCTCCACGCCCTAGTTTCACAGTCGTGGGATCGATCTGCAGCGCATCGAAATTAGTAACGGCGTCCGAGAGAATAGCGACCCGGACATTACTCTGAACGGCCGCGGGATTAATAGTCTGCGGCGGTCGACCTGGGTTTATCAGCAATTCGACGGGCCAGGGGTTCATCGCCAGCGCGATATCCAACGCCGCAGTCTCCTCGGCAAAGTCGACCCAGATTTCGTTGATGTAGTTACCCCAGTCATTCGGCACGACGAGGCTACCGACAAAATCCTGTAAATGCGGGTTCGCCGCGTCGGCGTTGTCCCTGACGCTGCAATCGATGCTCCCCGGCTGGCACGTGAGCGTCCACCAGAGCTCGAAACGATCGCCGCTGGCGTCAAGCCAATTTTGACGCTGATCGTCGCGCATCGTGTTCAGGTCATCGGAGTTCGAGTAGCCACCGGGGCTGTCAAACAGGGAATCCCCGGCTGGCCAGAGCCCGATCGACGGGTCGGCGACCGCGTAGGTGTCATTCGTCTCGACCAGTACAATGACCCTGCCCTGACTACCGATCAGCTCGCCCATTGTCGAACTGGCCAACGCATCCTCCGCGACCATGTCCGACGTCAGCAACCATGGCGCCAGGTACTGGTCGATCAGGTCGACGAATACGACGTAGTCGGCGGCGTCGAACTCACTGCCGTTGAACCCCTTCCAGTAATGCGTGAATTCCAGAACAACGAGCTCGCGATGTCCTTCCTGCATGAAGTCCGCGACGTCGCCGAGAATCTCCGGCATTGACGGACCCGTAACCGACAGACTGCGCACGAATCCACCGGCTTCGAACACGATGGTGCCAATATCGTAGGCGCGGCCGGTCCCCGTTATACATCCGGTAAACGGATACGGTCTGTCGATACAAGGCACAGTAAACTCCAGCCGAAGTTCGTAGTCCACGTTGTCGCCGATGCCTTCCATCCTCGCCTGGCTGTGATGAATAAAGAGCGCACCGCCCTGCGACTTGGGTCGCAAGTCGAACATGCGGACGCCGTTTGAGAGTTGCCCATAGATATCGAGATTTTGCGTGATACTGAGTTCGCCGGGCTTGCCGGTCGCTAATTCGTAGTACTCGCCAACCCATCCCCAGACCAGATCGTAGAGACCTGTGTCGAAACAGGGGTCGTCAATAATTGGTATCGGAATGCAAATCTCATCGAACGCATCGACAGCACTCATGAGGTCGTCGAACAACGCCAAAAAAGGCTCGCCCTCTATGACACCGTCAGGCGGGTCAATCTCCACTTCGAAATCCGGTAGCCAACTCACCGACCAGTCTGCATACACGCCCGCATGCAAATCTTCCAGGCCGATCTCGATCAGGCCGAGATGATGCATATACATGCCGGCATCATGGGATGCCGGTACCGACAGCGACTCGAGTGGTAAATTTCTGAGACGTTGCTCGTTGTCCTGCATCCAACTGGCATCGTCAGCCATGGCAGGTGCAAATGCGAATGAGCCCAGCAACAGGGCCGATTTTATGAACGACGAATTCATGGCAGCCTCCGGGAGATCGTTTGACTCCTGCGGCAGCCCGGCTGTCTTTAGGTCCCGCGCGATCTCCAGGGGGAGCATCACAAGGGAGATGAGGACCCGAAACTTTGCGTCGCTAGCTTTGACCAGCTTTGCCTTTGTCGCGCGGTCTACGCTACGCGCATTGCAACCGATCTCAAGAGAGGAAAGTACGTATTGGTCACTCACCGAGCTCGGCTTCGCCATTCGACTTAACCAACCCATTATGTGAGCTTCGTCACAAGTATTCTGGACGCGCGAGCCGACAAAGCACCTCCGCGAGCAGGCGGCTAATGATGATATGGATCCACTCGAGTGAACGGACATGTTGCCTGATGATCAAGATGAGAAAGAAGCAAGCCGAGCGACTCTGTATCACACACTTCGGTCTCATGGGCCACGAAGTTGCGGTTCTCAAGAGCACGTTGGAAAGAACCCCGGATCTGGCTGCCGTCTATGAGCTTCAAGAGCCTAACCAGGCCGGCACCTGCGACATCGTGGTAGTCAACCAGGACAGCCAACTCGCCACGTCGTGGTGGAAGAACTTCAAAAAGCGGAATCCAGCAGCCATACCGATGTTCCTCACCAATTCGAAACAAGCGCTCGACGCCAGCGCCTATTGCAAGCGTCCGTTTTCGCCGTCCTTCCTGCAGGCCGCCTTCCAGGACCTGGTAACCAAGAATGGACCGCTGGCGCAGACGGCACGATTCTCCACGCCGTAACCGTCAAATCCCGGTCAGTCCGCCGCAATTCACCGAAAATCGGCTCAGAGAAGACGTTTTTGTGGATTAAGTCATATTCCGCCGGCCGAACGCCGCCCATACTCCCAGTGAGGCACGTATAACGGGTTGCGTTTCGAGAGTCAGATGCTTTCAGGGTTTTCGACAGATATGGTCATCGCACTGCTGGGCACCGGCGCAGTCGCCGGCCTGTTCGCGTGGCTCGTGCGCGGCATGATCGCGAAGCGTCTGAATGTCCAGATCATCGAAGACTGGGAATCGCGCGTTGATGCTATCACCCGTGAACGCGATCGGCTGGTGAGCGAGGCCAACAAATACCGCGCGACTATCGAAACGCAGCAAGCCGAAATGCATCAGAATCAGCAAGCGGCACAGCGCACGAGAACATCACTTAACTCGGCGGTAGAGAAGATCAAGTTGCTCTCAAAGGACCTGTTCACACTGCGGGCCGAACGCGAAGATTCGAAACTGAAACTCGTTACTTTTCAAAATACCCTGAATTCCGTACGCGATCAGTCCCAGGACTTGCAGCGCGAGTTCATCAAGTCGCGAAACTTCTACAAAGCCGAACTCAAGAAGGCCTTCGAAAAACGGCAGGCCCTCGAAGTGAGCATCGATAACGCGAACGCCGAGCAGGACTCGCTCAGAAACCTGTTGATGGGCTCACGCTCCGAGCAGGAGTCGATAAACAGAATGCTCGAATCGGCAAAAAACAGGCTGGCCGAGATCGACAAACTCGAACAGGACGTTGTGCGCCTCGAGGCCGACAACGCACAGCTGAATCACGATGCGGCGCTGGCACAACAGGAAATCGAATCACTCAGGCGGGATGTCACCGAACTCGACGAGCTGAAAGTACAGAATACGGAACTGTCCGAGGTCGTGAAGTCGATGGAGGCCAGCCGCAGGCAATACGAACAGGACGCAAAGCGCTACCAGGGTGTCGCGAGCAACTCGGAGAAGCAGTCAGAAACGCTGCGTATTCGCCTCGACGAGGTTGAGAAGAACTTCCTGGAGCTCGAGAAGCAACAGGAGAATGCTATCAGGCAGGCGCGCGAGGAAGCCGCTGCTGCCAGGAATTCGAATGGCCAGGACCGCGAACCGGTCCAGGAAGTCGATGATCTCAAGGAGATCATCGGCATTGGCAAGGTGTTTGAAGGCGCACTCAACGAACTCGGTGTCTATTCATTCAGGCAGCTTGCCAACTTTGGCATAGCCGACATCGCGCGCGTCAATGCAAAACTCAAGGAGTTCAAAGGCCGCATGGAGCAGGACGACTGGATAGGCCAGGCGAAGGAACTGATGTTCAAGAAATACGGCGGTGCCGCCTCGAACGACGACGGAAAGAAGGTAAACCATTCATAAGGGCCCCTGCAAAGCCGAGCGATATGGCTACACAAGCAGCGGGTCCGCGCGCTCCAGGATCGTAGCTATGTCGAGTCCTGCTGGCAGAGTGCCATAGTTGCGAACTCCCTCTCCGGACAGCCGCGACGCAATAAATCCCTCGGCCACGGCGGAGCAGCCGGCACGCAGCAGCAAGCTGGCCTGCATCGTCAGCGCCAATTGCTCGGCCAGCCTGCGAGCGCCGAACTCCGAAGCCACGGCATCGGACAGTGAGTCCTTGAGCGCAACCACGGCTCGATCCAGCTCCGGGCTGTCACCCTGGCTTGCGGCGAGTTCCTCGAACCAAACGTCGAGAACACGCGGGCTCTTCTGCAAGGCACGCAGCAAGTCGAGCGCCTGGACGTTGCCGGAGCCTTCCCAGATGGCATTGATCGGTGCGTCGCGATACAGCCGTGCCGTAATGAAATCCTCGGTGACGCCGTTGCCGCCCAGGCATTCCATGGCCTCATAGGCATGGCCGGGCGTACGTTTGCAGATCCAGTACTTGCCGGTGGGCAGGCCGAGGCGCAGCAGGAGCGCATCGTGCTCTCCGTTCGAACCGCCCTGGCTGTTGTCGAGCGCTTCGGCCATGCGCAGGGTCATGGCGAGGGAACCCTCCACTTCCAGCTGCAGGTCGGCCAGCACGTTGCGCATCAGCGGCTGCTCGATCAGGGCTTTGCCAAACGCCACCCGGGTGCGTGCGTGGTTGACGGCCTGGGCCACCGCTTGCCGTTGGCCGGCACTGGAGCCGATCATGCAGTCGAAACGGGTCATCGCGACCATTTCGATGATCGAACGAACGCCCCGCCCTTCTTCGCCCACCATCCAGCCGAGCGCGCCGTACAGCTCAATCTCCGAGGAGGCGTTCGACACGTTGCCCATTTTCTCTTTCAGTCTTTGCACCTGGACCGGGTTCTTGCTGCCGTCCGGCCGCCAGCGCGGCACCAGGAAACAGCTGAGACCATCCTCCGCCTGGGCAAGCACCAGGAAGGCATCGCACATCGGCGCCGATGTGAACCACTTGTGGCCCGTCAGCTCGTAGGCCTCACTGGGACCGCGCCCTCCGATGGCAACCGCGCGGGTCGTGTTGCTGCGCACATCCGAGCCGCCCTGCTTCTCGGTCATCCCCATACCGATGGTCACAGCCTGCTTTTCGGTATGCGGCATATTCCGCGGGTCATACGCGGGCGCCAGCACTTTCGGCAGCCATTCATCGGCAATTGCGGCGGTCAGCTTCAGCGTTGGCACAGACGCAAAGGTCATGGTCAGCGGGCAGCCGTGCCCCGATTCGACCTGCGCCTGCAAATAGTAGAGCCCCGCCCGGGCCACGTGCGCGCCCGGGCCCGGATTTGCCCAGGGACCGGCATGCAGGCCGGTCTCGAGGCCCAACTTCATGAGCTTGTGATAGGCGTCGTGATACCTGACGCGGTCTATACGGTGGCCCTGCGGGTCGTGAGAGTCGAACCGGGGCTTGTGCTCGTTCGCAAGAAATCCCCACTCGATGACGTCGGCACTGCCAGTAAGCGCACCGTGAGCATGCAGCGCGTCGTTGGCGTGGCCGCCGCCGTGCCGCCGCACGGCTTCGCGCAGCGCCGTATCGCCGTCGTACGCGTTGTAGTCCACAAGCGGAGACGACTGGTTGAACACGTCGTGTGTAGATCCCATCCTCTTATCTCCTTTAAGCGGCTGAGCCGCCGGCCTCCCGGGCAGGCTTGTAGCGCAGACAACGACGACGCGCGATCAGTCGTGCGTGTTCTCCAGGTCGTAGAACGTGACCTGGTCGAAATCCGTGCTGTCGCCGGTGTTGTTCTGCGTATAGGCACCGGCTTTGAAGTACATCCACTCGTCGACGACGTCATAGCCACTATTTAGCACACGCATGTCGACGTAGTTGTGGCCGATTATCGGGCCCGCCTGGTCGCCGCGCCGGAGTACAACGTCGATGCGGGCGTCATGCTGGGTGATTTCGTAGGAGAAAATCTCGTCCAGCGCAATCCCGTTCTCCGGATTCGCATCGTCGGACGGGGCGCTGTCCGGATTACTGTTGACGGGTCCCAAAACCGGGAAATACAGGTCGTCCGAGTCGCGGATTTCATGGGCGAAATAAACAAAGCCACGCGCATTCTCGGGGTATTTTCGGTAGTACAGGCGAATGGGCTCATCGCCGGACGCGTGAATCTGGCCGACGATCACGCGCCCTACCTGGTTGCGGTCGCCTGTCTCGGTAACATGGTTCACCGCCAGCGTACCGCGCAGCACGCCATTGCGCCCGCCGATCGCAACCCCGGGGTCCGGCTGGTAGCCCAGTACCCAATTGTTCCGGTTCACGCCGCGGGTGCTGATGCTCGTGTCGCCGCGGCGCAGCATTTCGCGTAGCTCGGAACGCGTGTAGCTGGTGTTCGCGGACGTCCTGGCGCCCTCGATTGTCGAGCGAAATACCATGCCGCCGTCCGCGCCCGTCAAGAAATACTGGTCGGTGAACCCGCCATCGAGATCAGTCTCGCTTGCGCGGTCGGAAAGACCGTTGCCATCGAGGTCGGCCGGCGTATCCAGCGCCCAGTCAAGCACGTCGAAATTCGAGCCTGGGGGCACGGCCGGATTGAGCGCGAATGCGGTCGCGTCTGTGTTCCCCGGCTCGAACGGTGCGTTCGCGGAGTCGAGGGCACAGCCGAACGCCGTGCCTTCTATAATCGCGCTGCCCGTGGCCATCGAATTGCCCTGGCTTTCGATGCGGACATAGCGCGCCGCCGTGTCCGCGATATCGTAGCGCTCAAACAGCTCGGTTTCGCCCGAGGGCTGCTGGTTCTGCAGCAAGGGCTGAAAGCTCGTTCCGTCCTCTGAAACCAGGATGCTGAACGAGGCCACCCGCGTGTCCCCTTCAAACCAGGCGATCCCGACTTCCCGCACCAGGAATCGCTCTCCCATGTCCAACGTGATGATCGCGGGATCGCCGGAGGACTCCCAGCGCGAACCCGGGTCCAGGTTGTCGTCGATGGCCTCCTCCGGACCGTTGGACATTCCGCTGAGGCCGTTGTCCGTCGCGGCGACGATGTTGATGAGATCGTTGCCGTCGCAGGATGCCGGCGGGCTCGGCGGTGCCGGCGGCGTTGGGGTACTGCCGCCCGTCGAGCCTGATGATCCGCCGCCGCAACTTGCCGTGAGCACCAGGCTCGCTATGAGAAAAGCGGGCGAGTAAAGCGGTTTGATTCGGGTCATCCAGAGCGTCCTGCGGGCTTGACTGCATTTGCTTCTTTAGCACGCTCCCGTTTCCCGAGCAATGCAGCCCGCCGCCGAATTCAGCCTTTCGTCGGTCGGGCCTCCTCGAGCCCCGGCGCCCTTCTATTTAACAGAGACCTTATGTGACCTGAGTCACAGGAAATCCGGGCGCCCGAGCGAACACGGCACCTCCGCAAAGGCCCGGCGGATGATCAAATGAGGGCCCGTTTGAAATCAAGACTTTAGCAATATGGACTCCAGCAAATATCCAGCAAACGCCGCAGCAAGCTTCGGGTGTCCGGAATGTTGAGGTTCGGCAGGAAGCGCCGCGAGAAGCTCGGTATCACCTATTTCGGTCTGCTGGGTCATGAAGTCGCCGTGCTCAAAAGCACGATGGAAAACGCGCCGGACCTGGCCGATGACTACGAACTGCGCGCGCCCAACGATGCGCGCACGTGCGGCATTGTGGTCGTCAACAAGGACAGCCAACTCGCAACGTCATGGTGGAAAAACTACAAGAAGCGGCATCCCTCGGCTGTACCGCTGTTTCTTACTGACTCAAAACAGGATCCTGACGACGACGCCTATTGCAAACGCCCGTTCTCACCGTCCTTCGTACAAGCCGCTTTCCAGGATCTGGTCAGCGGAGATGCGCTGCATCGTCAGAGCCAGGCCCTGGCGCAGCAATAGCCTCCTGGCGAACTCACCCCGGTTCGTCAACACTCCGCACAGTGTTCCTGCCTGTCGCAGGTCGCCCGCTGCGGCGGCGCAAGGCAGAGGTGAAGCCGCGCCTCGAAATCGGCCAGCACGTCAAACGCTTCCTTTTCTACGCTCAGTAGCGGCGCACGAGCACCGACATATCGCAGCCGTTCGAGCCGTGCCCGGACCGACGACATCAAGAAGCGACAGATATTGCGCCTGGCCTGCTCTTTTGCGGCGTATTCAAGGGCGCGCCATGTGAATACATCGTATTGATTGCTAATCAGGTAGAGATTCAGCGCGCCCCTCGGCACGCCAACAATGCCATCATGAGACTCGGCCGCGAGATAGCACCCGGATTCGATCAATTTTTGCGCGTATCGGGTTGCGACGATTTTGAGTCGGTTTGCAGCCATCTCATACAGCTCTAGCGGCGCGACTCGATCAATCTGAACACTCGGCAAGCTGTACGCGTCCGGGTCAAAGATGCTGTAGTAGGTAAGCGTTGCCTCGGGGTAGCGGTGCTCGATGGCTTGCGCATCGCCCATCTTCAGCAGCCTGAGAATCTGATCGCGTTGCGCCGCCCTTTCGCTCTCTTCAGACTCGATGGCAGTCATCGCTTCGGCAGTGGCTTTCATGATCACGCTGCTCCGATACGATCAAGTTCAGGTTGGACTGCGCACAGCGCAAGGGATGTGCTTTGCCGCGAGGTTGACGCGGACTTCCGCGGCGTGGGCAAGGCCAGGAAAACGGCGCTCATATTGAATCTCCCCGGGTTTGACTGGGTCTGGGTTCGGTATTGGCCAGATTAAAAGCGTTGCGGCTCGCGCACCTCGGTAAGGACCCCTAATTTTGCTCCCGTCATACCTATTTTTCGCGCCGATTCGGAACCCGAGACGTCGAGTCTGTGAGTCAGATTGCCCCGCTAAACCGCGCCCCCGGCCCTCAATGCCCCTATTTTTGGGAATCTGGCCGATAATTCTCCTATAAAGCGGTCACTTGTCTGTGGCGGGTGCAAGTGATAACCATGTACCGGGTGCACCATCCTGGCGCAAGATTTTGGGGACTAAAAACCGATGCTGGTTGAACGAGACCGACCCGTTCAGGAACTGCTCGAACTGGCGCAGAGCGCCGCTGACGGGCGCGGCGCCATCGCGCTGCTCGGCGGCGAAGCCGGGATAGGAAAGACGTCCGTTCTCGAGGAAATGCGCCTTCGCGCCAGCGCGGACTGCAATGTTGTCTGGGGCGGCTGCGATGCGCTGTTTACGCCCCGGGCCCTGGGGCCTATTCACGATATGGCCAGGTCGCTGGGGCCCGAAGTCGCCCGGTTGCTTGCCGATGGCGGCCAGTCGTCGCGCTTGTTTGCGGCCGTGCTGAGGCATATCGAGTCACTGCGCGAACCCACTGTCCTGGTATTTGAAGACGTGCATTGGGCCGACCATGCCACCCTGGACTTTCTGAAGTACATCGGTCGGCGCGTATCGATGCTCCGAACGTTGCTGGTGATGAGCTTTCGGGACGATGAAATTTCATCGGACCATAGCTTGACCCAGGTATTGGGCGAATTACCGTCGTCCTGCACGCACCGTATCGAATTGCTGCCGCTGACCAGGGACGGCGTCAACGCACTCGGCGCATCGCACGGTTCGCTCGACGAAGAAATCTACCAGATTACGGGCGGCAATCCGTTTTTCGTCACGGAGCTGCTCGCGTGCCGGGACGACTTCCACGAGTCGGTCCCGGCATCGGTCAAAGATGCCGTGGGATCGCGGCTCAACCGGCTGGCTGTAGCGGAAAGAGAATTTCTGGAGATTATCAGCGTCATCCCCGGG
>CBDUNM010000104.1:0-19162 GCA_965368585.1 uncultured Chromatiales bacterium
CCCCCCCCCCCCCCCCCCCACGGCGGGAGGCTGGAATTCAATCGACCAGCAGATGGGCGGGTATCGTTATTCCGGCCTCCTGGTAATAGCGGGCGGCGCCCTTGTGCAACGGTACCGGCAGACCGGCCAGCGCCTTCTCCAACGCCATGGCCTTGGTGGCCTTGTGGATGGCCTGCAGGAAAGGCAGGTTCTCGTAGATATTCTTCGTCAGCAGATACACGAACTCTTCGTCGATGTCGGCACGCGTCGCGAGAAAATTCGGTTGCGCGATGGTGTGCCAGTCCTCTTTCTGGTTCGGATAGGTACCCGCTTTTATCAGATAGGGTGTCCACAGCCTCAGCCCGCCATCGGCCTTTTCGGCAAGTTCCGGGGTGAAATGCAGCGGCGTGATCGAGTCACTCGCCGAAGCAAACAACTTGGTAATGGCGCCCGCCGGCGCACCCGCGGGAATACCCACCCCGGCGACGCGGCCGTCCTGCAACGCATCCGCCGACGGACCGTATCCCGCATGATTCAACTTGAACGACGCGTCCATGTCGACCCCGAGATTCTCCAGAATCTTGCGATTCGAGCCGATGGTCCCCGAGTTGTTCTTGCCCATCGCCAGGGTCATGCCCTTCATACCCGCCAGATCGGCGATGGTGCCGGTGGCGGCGTGCTCTTTGGCCACCACGAAATGCTCCACATTCTGCCACAGCATGCTGACCGAGCGCAGATGGGTCTGCTTGCCGGATTCTTTGATGGGCCCGGTACCGTTCCAGGCGTACGCGCCGAACAGGCCTTGCAGGATGGCGAACTGCGCTTCGTTCTCGCGCAGCAGCTTGATGTTCTCTCCGGAGCCGGCCGAGTTAATGGCGGATATGCCCTGCTTGTACGTGGGCTGGATTTTGACTTTGGTCAGGGTCGCGATCGCGACGCCCACCGGATAATAGGTGCCGCCGGTCGAGGCCGTGGCAAGTATGTAATTCTTTTCTTCGGCCGCACAGACGACGCCGGACAACACCGCCAGCCACGCAACTGTCAGCGCCAGCAGACGCTTACCATTCATACATTTCATAATTCCACCTCTACTTCGGTCTGTTGTTCTACAAGCCCGTGTCCCGGTGCGTCGTCCGTTGCATGCCAGAACGGGGTCTGACCGCATATCCCGTACGGTCACGCTTCAACCCAACGCACTGATGACTCTGGACACTTGGCCTTTAGCCTAGACCATCGACGCAAGCAATGCTCGGCGAGCCGACTATTCGGCCCGCGCGGTACCGCCGCCGATATCGGCCCGGCGCGAGAAAAATCCATACATGGCGGGCAGGACGAACAAGGTGAGGAAGGTCGATGACACCAGCCCCCCGACCACCACCGTAGCAAGCGGCCGCTGCACCTCTGATCCCACCCCGGTCGCATAGAGCAAGGGCGCAAGGCCCAGCAAGGTCGTCAACGCCGTCATCAGCACGGGACGCAAACGTGACAGCGCACCCTCCAGCAACGCATCCCTGAGGCTCAGGCCTCCGTCCAGGTTTTGATTAATGGCAGATACCATGACCACCCCGTTGAGCACGGCGATGCCGAATACCGCAATAAAGCCGATCGAGCCGGGCACCGACAAATACAGCCCCGTCAGGTACAGTGCCGCGATGCCGCCAATCAGCGCCAGCGGCACATTCAGCATAATGAGCAACGCCTGCCCGATTGAACGGAAGGCAAAGTAAAGCAGGAGAAAAATCAGTCCGAGTGCCAGGGGGATAACGATGATGAGCCGCTGCTGGGCCCGCTGCTGATTCTCATACTGCCCGCCAAACACCACGCTGTATCCTGCAGGCAGGTCAATCTCTGCTGCAATGCGCCGGTCCAGTTCGGCCACCACACTGCCCATGTCCCGGCCCTCTAGATTCGCCTCGATGACCACACGACGTTGCACGTCGTCACGACGGATCTGCGGCGGCCCGGACTCGATGCCGACCTCCGCCACATCCCGCAACCTGAGCCAGGCGCCATTGGCAGCAACCAGCACCAGGTCGCCAATGCTCTCGGCGTTGTTGCGGTGGCGTGAGTCCAGACGTACGTTGATGTCGTAGCGTTCGTTGCCGCGAATCACCTGACCGGCCTCCACGCCGCCGATTGCATCCTCCACCAATGCCATGACCTGAGCCACGGGAATTCCGTTGCGGGCCAGACGATCGCGATCGGGACGAATGACGAGCTGTGACTCACCGCCGATCTGCTCCATCGCCACATCCCGCGTGCCACTGACCGTCTTGGCCAATGCCTCGATTGCTTTACCCGCTTCCGCCAGAACTTCCAGGTCTGGCCCGAACAGTTTGATGGCGAGTTCCGATTTCACGCCGGATAGAAGCTCATCGACCCGTGTCGCGATGGGTTGTGAAAAGGAAAAGAGCAGCCCCGGATGAACTTCCATCGCGATTTCAAAGGTCTCCTGCAGGTCGGCACGCGTGTGCGCCGTCCGCCACTGCGCCGGCGGCTGCAGGCCTACATAGATTTCGATATTAGAAACAGGCTCGGGATCACCCCCCAATTCCGCGCGGCCCACGCGGCTGGAGGCATAGGTTACCTCAGGAAAGCCCATCAGTACCCGCTCCATTTCCGCTGCAACCTCAAGGGCGGTTTCGAGACTCGACGAGGGCGCCAGCGTGACGCGGATATTCAGTGTGCCCTCCTCTAGTTCGGGCACGAACTCGGTACCCAGCCGAGGAACCAGCAAGATCGCGACGACGAACAGCGCAACGGCAAGTAGCGCGACCATCCAACGCAATCGCAGCGCGCCACGCAAGGCCCGACGGTAGGCCCACTCGAAGAGTTGTAACAGCGGACTCTTGCGTGCCCGGACGGCGCGGCGGAAACTGAAGCTTGCAAGCGCCGGCACCACGACCAGCGCCACGATGACAGAGGCGATCATGGCCAGAACGATGGCGACAGCCATCGGTTGGAACAACTTGCCTGCGACTCCCTGGAGCGTGAACAGCGGCGCAAACACCACGACGACCACGCCTACCGCGAAGAACACGGGGCGACCAACCTCGCGCGCCGCCTCCTCGATACGCAAGGGTATGCCACGATGGTCGTGACTCGCGTCGAACGGATCGGGGTCGCCGGGTGCGATCACGTCTTCGACGTATTGCTGGTGGCCTGCATCCGGCGAAGTAAGATGTTTGTAGATGTTTTCCATCATCACCACTGAGCCGTCTACCATCATGCCGATGGCGATGGCGAGTCCGCCGAGCGACATCAGATTGGCTGAGACTCCCTGCCATGCCATAACCATCAGCGCCAGCACCACCGACAGCGGAATGGAAATCAGCACCAACAAGGTGGTGCGGATATTGAGCAGAAACAGGGCAAGCACAATGAGGATAAATACAAAGGCCTGCCCGAATGCACCTGTTACAGTGGCAACGGCCTTTTCCACCAAGTCAGCCTGGTCATAGAACGGCTCGATGACGACGCCATCGGGCAAGGCCTGTTGAATCACGGGCAGACGCGCCTTGACGCCGTCGATCGTGGCCTTGGTGTTGGCGCCCATGCGCTTGAGCACGATACCGGCTACGACTTCGCCCAACTGTTGTGGTTGCCCATCGGCATCGCGCATCGTCATGGTCACCGCACCCTGACGGATTTCTGGACCGAACGCGACATGCGCCGCGTCGCGCACCCGCACCGGCACACCATCTGCGTCTTTTAAGGGAATATTGCCGATATCGCGCAGTCCGTCCTCGCCGGGACGTACCCAGCCCACGCCCCGGATAACGAGCTGTTCCGAGCCGCGATCGAGATACCAGCCACCGGCGTTGCGGTTATTGGCCTCTATCGCCGCGGCCAGGTCGGTCACCGCAAGTCCGTACGCCAGCAGACGCTGCGGGTCGACTCGCACCTGGTACTGCCGGACTTCGCCGCCGAAGGAAAGCACGTCAGTGACACCCCCCACGGGCATGACCAGTTGTTTGACCACCCAATCGTTCAAGCTGCGCAGCGCCATGGCGTCGAACCGTCCGGGGTTCGTGGTGCGCAGGATGTACTGGAACACCTGTCCCAGCCCGGACGTATTGGGTCCCATTACAGGCGTGCCGACACCGTTGGGAATCTGTTCGCGCGCATCCTGCAGGCGCTCAAATACCAGCTGCCTGGCGAAGTAGATGTCCGTCCCTTCCTTGAAGACCACCGTGACGATGGACAATCCGGTCTTGGAGATAGACCGCACTTCCTCGACGTCCGGCAAGGCGTACATTACCGCCTCGATGGGATAAGTGATCAGCTGCTCCACTTCCTCGGCGGCCAGTCCGCGCGCTTCGGTGTTCACGGTGACCTGTACGTTTGTCACATCGGGAAAGGCGTCGAGGTTGAGCCGTGGCAAAACCACCGCCGAACCGGCAACAACGGCGAGCAGCGCAAGTACCACCAGCAGGCGGTTTTGTACCGCCCAAACGATCAATCGATCCAACATGGCGCGCCCTCAGTGGTTGTGTGGATCGAACCCGCCCTTGGCGAGTTCCGAGGCGAGGAAGAACGCGCCATGCGTAACCACCTCAGTACCAGGGGACAAGCCTTCGATGACTGCCAAGCCCCCGGTGCTGCGAATCACACGAACCGCTTTGGGCATGAAGGCACCCGGTTCGTCGCCCGCCACGAATACCTGCCAGTCGCCATCCGGGCTGCGCACAACGGCGGTCTCGGGCAGCGCCATAACAGATTGTCCTTGACCCGTATGGACTTCAACATCCACGAAGACACCCGGGTGCAGTTGATGCTTAGGATCCGGCACCTCGACGCGCAGCGCCTGGGTGCGGGTCTCTTCGTCGATCTGGTGATGGATCTGAATGACTCGGCCGACCAGCCACTCCTCGCCGCTGCTTACCCGTACCGGATTGTGAATCGTCGCCCGCGCCGCGTCCGCGGGCGGCATCCGGGCCTGGACCCAGCGGACCGATTCATCGGTCACGGCGAATAGCGTCCGCCCGGCTTCGATTACCTCACCCAAGACGAACTCGTCCGACACAACGGTACCCGCCTGGGGCGCAAGCAGCACGAAGGTCCCATCGGCCCGCGTGGCACCTCGCTGCAACAGTTCGTCCACCTGGTCCGGCGTCATACCGTACGCGATCACCCGCGCTCTTGCCTGTTGCCGCGTCACCAGGGCCTCCAGGTGACGACTGTCCGACACAAGGGTTTTATCGAGTTGACGCACCCGCAGCCATTCGCGCTCGGCAAACACTAAATTTCCCTGGGCCTCCGCCATCTCGACACTTGAGAGCGTCACCATCGGCTGCCCCAGTTCGACGTGCTCGCCCAGCCGCGCGTGACGGCGTATGACCTGGGCATCAACGCGCGGCGCAATCTGCGCGCTCGCATACGCGTTCAGACGAACCTCGCCCGGGGCGCGCAGCGTTTCTCCCAAGGCTCGTGGTTCGAGTCGCTCGGTGCGTATACCCAGGGTGTGAAGCTGTTCGGGGCGCAAGCGAACCTCGCCGGACTCCTCTTCTGCGTGTGCGTGATCATGCCCGCCAGACTCGCCGTGACCGTGTTCGTCACGACGCGTTTCGTCGTGTTCGGCATGATCGGTGTCAGTTTCGTGGTCATGCTTCCCGTGTTCGGGTTCGTCAGGGTCGAGATGGCCATGTTCATCAGCTTGCGACTGTTCGTGATCATCATGGTTGTGTTGTTGACTGCCGGAACGGCTGGCCGCGTGATCTGCATGGGCGTCTTTGCCTTCGTGCTCAGGATGCTCGTGTCCACCGTCGTCACTGGGATGTTCAACCCGGGCAGTAAGCGGGGCTTCGACAGTCGCGGCGGAGACTGTGGCAAGCGGCACCTGTGACGCAGCTCCGCAAACGAGGAGAACGGCGCACACGCGGACGACCGAGGCGCCCGCGGACACTCTTATTGTTCGCATTGGAAAATTCCCGAATTCTTATTCGACGACATCGCCGCGTTTAAGGCGCGGCGGACGGCTGAATAACGAATTAGGGCCGCGGAGGTTTGACAGGCGGTGCGGTAGAACGCGTGAGGAAAATCGCCGTTGCTTTAGTTACGGTCGATTTCGAAGAGATTGGTGAAGCACAGTGGCGTGACTGCACGAAACCGATCAGGTGGGCGCTCGCATGACAACAATGGTCACAGTCGTCACCATCGGCGTGCGGTTCCTGGCCATCAAACTGCGCCGTGTGGGCATGCTCCGCGATATCGATCTCATGGCCCTCGAACGCCCACGCCGTCCCGTATCCAAGGATGAAAAACGTCAGCACAGCCACGATGAAGTGATGAGACAAGCTAATCGCCTGATTCCTAAAGTCCGGACCGATAATCGGCTATTTCATTGAGTAATTATCGACTTCCTACAAAAAACGCCTCCATCGTAGCCCAAATTACTGGTCGCGGCCAGATTCCCACGACTGGGGCGGCCCGAACACATCATTAGCGCAAACCGAGCACGTCCTGCATGTCGAACAATCCGTGTTTGCGCTCGCAGATCCAGCCGGCGGCACGGACCGCGCCTTTCGCAAAGGTCATGCGGCTGGAGGCCTTGTGCACGATCTCGATACGCTCGCCTTCGGTGGCAAACCAGACACTGTGCTCGCCCACCACGTCGCCCGCGCGTATGGTTTCGAAGCCGATCGTTTGGCGATTGCGCTCACCGGTCTGCCCCTCGCGGCCGTATACCGCGACGGCTGCCAGATCACGACCCAGGGTCTCGGCGACCACCTCGCCCATGCGTAACGCGGTGCCGGACGGGGCATCTTTCTTGTGCCGATGGTGCGCTTCGACGATTTCGATATCCGCGTCATCGCCCATCACCCGGGCGGCGGTTTCCAACAATTTGAAGCACAGATTGACCCCGACGCTCATGTTGGGCGCGAACACGATCCCGATCTCCCGGGCAGCCGCCGCGACAAGCTTCTTTTGCTCGTCGTCCAAACCGGTCGTACCGATCACCATGCGCTTGCCGTGTTTGCGGCACACCTCCAGATGCACCATGGTGGCGGCCGGTCCGGTAAAATCGATCACCACGTCAAAGGCGTCGATCACCTTGGTCAGGCTGTGCGACACGGTCACACCCAGGTTTCCCACCCCGGCCAGTTCGCCCGCATCGGCGCCGACCAGGGTGGATTCGGCTCGTTCGGTCGCGGCCGTCAATTCCAGCCCGTCAGCAGCACCAACCGCCTCGATCAGGGTCTTGCCCATGCGCCCGCCGGCACCGACGACAGCTACTCGCATCATGTCATCACTCTTTCGACTGAGATTAGGTATGTTATCGGACTACACCGACTTGGTCGCCGCGCCGCGGTGACCACCGAAATACTCAGAAGCCCATCGCCTCGAAAAACTTCTTTACGCCGTCCTTCCAGGTCGTTGCATGCGGGCTGTGCTTGCTGCCGGACCCCGAGATGCTCTCTTCAAAATCGCGCAGCAGTTGTTTCTGCGACTCGGTCAACTTCACCGGCGTCTCGACCTCCACCTGGCAGATCAGGTCTCCCGTCGGGCCGCCGCGGACCGGTTTGATGCCCTTGCCGCGCATGCGGAACATCTTGCCCGTTTGCGTCCCTTCCGGAATCTTCAGCACCACCTTGCCGTCGAGCGTCGGCACGCTCAACTCACCGCCCAGCGTGGCGGTGGCGAAGGGAATCGGCACCTTGCAGTACAGGTGGGCGTCTTCGCGGGTGAAGATGGGGTGGGGCTTGATATTGACCTGGACGTAGAGATCCCCGGGCGGTCCGCCGTTTTCTCCGGCTTCGCCTTCGCCTGCCAGACGAATGCGGTCGCCGGTATCGACGCCGGGCGGCACCTTGACGGAGAGCGTCTTGTGCTCCTGCACGCGACCATGGCCGTGACAGGCCATGCAGGGATTCTCGATCACGCTCCCCCGGCCGTGGCAGGTCGGACAGGTTTGCTGTACCGAGAAAAACCCCTGCTGCATGCGCACCTGGCCCGCACCGTGACAGGTCGGGCACGATTTCGGCGACGAACCCTTACTGGCGCCACTGCCCCCGCAACTCTCGCAACTGACCAGGGTTGGCACGCGCACCTTGACGTCGGTGCCGTGTACCGCCTCCTCCAGCCGGAGTTCCAGGTTGTATCTCAGGTCCGTGCCGCGCTGCACACGCGGGCCGCCCCCGCCTCCACCACCGAAGATGTCACCGAACACGTCGCCGAAAATATCGCTGAAACTCGCACCGCGACCCGCGCCGTGACCGCCGCCAAACCCCGCCCCGCCGTCCACGCCCGCATGCCCGAATTGGTCATAGGCGGCGCGTTTTTGCGGATCGGCTAAAACTTCGTAAGCCTCTTTGGCCTCTTTGAAGCGGGTTTCGGCCGCCGCGTCACCTTCATTGCGGTCCGGATGATATTTCATCGCCAGGCGGCGGTAGGCCTTTTTCAGCTCCGCTTCGCTGGCGTTCTTTGCGGTTCCCAATACTTCGTAGTAATCGCGTTTCGACATTTTTTTACGCTATCCGACTGTCATATGCCGTAGCAGGCTGCGGCGTAAACATCAAAACGCACGAACACCTGTCTGATGCCCGCACGTTCTGAGTTTTCGGGCGCAACCACGCTCGGTCGCCCGGGTTTCTTGGCTATTTCTTGTCGTCTTTGACTTCTTCGAACTCCGCATCGACAACGTCATCATCCGTCTTGCCACTCGCACCGGCATCGCTGGCACCCGCGTGTTCGCCCGCCGGTCCGCCCGCCTGCGCACCTTCTTGCGCGTACAACCGCTCGGCCATTTTCGCGGAAGCGTCGGTCAGCGTCTTGGTCTTCGCCTCGATGGCGTCCTTGTCCTCGCCCTTGATGGCCTCTTCGAGATCCTTGATCGCGGCCTCGATGCTTTCCTTCTCGCCGGCTTCCAACTTGTCGCCGAGTTCGTCCATCGATTTCCGCGACGCGTGAATCAGCGTATCGGCATGATTTCGCGTTTGCACCAGTTCGTGGAAGCGCTTGTCATCTTCGGCGTGCGCCTCGGCGTCCTTGACCATATTTGCGATTTCGTCCTCGCTGAGCCCGGAGGAAGCGGTGATGCGAATCGACTGCTCCTTGCCCGTGGCTTTGTCCTTGGCCGATACGTGCATGATACCGTTTGCGTCGATGTCGAACGTCACCTCGATCTGCGGCACGCCGCGCGGTGCCAGCGGTATGTCCTGTAGATCGAACCGGCCCAGCGATTTGTTGTCGCTGGCGCGTTCGCGCTCGCCCTGCAGTACGTGCACCGTCACTGCGGACTGGCTGTCTTCCGCGGTCGAGAAGACCTGCGACGCCTTGGTCGGAATCGTGGTGTTTTTCTCTATCAGCTTGGTCATGATCCCGCCCAGGGTCTCGATGCCCAGCGACAGAGGAGTCACGTCGAGCAGCAGCACGTCTTTGACCTGGCCGCCCAGCACGCCGCCCTGGATGGCGGCACCGACCGCAACAGCCTCGTCCGGGTTCACGTCTTTGCGCGGCGCCTTGCCGAAGAAGCCCTCGACCGTCGCCTGCACCTTGGGCATGCGCGTCTGGCCACCCACCAGGATCACGTCATCGATCTCCGACGCCGACAGTCCGGCGTCCTTCAGCGCGATCTTGCAGGGTTCCAGCGTACGGGTGATCAACTCGTCCACCAGACCCTCGAGTTTCGCCCGCGTCAGCTTGATGTTCAAGTGCTTCGGACCGGTCGCGTCGGCCGTGATGTACGGCAGGTTGATGTCGGTCTGCTGGCTGGAACTGAGCTCGATCTTGGCCTTCTCGGCACCTTCCTTGAGACGCTGCAGCGCCAGTGGGTCGTTGCGCAGGTCAAAGCCCTGCTCTTTTTTGAAGGTCTCGACCAGATGGTCGATGATCCGCATGTCGAAGTCTTCTCCCCCGAGGAAGGTGTCCCCGTTGGTCGAAAGGACTTCGAACTGGTGCTCGCCATCGATTTCGGCGATCTCGATAATCGAGATGTCGAAGGTGCCGCCACCCAGATCGTATACGGCGATCTTCTTGTCACCGTGGGACTTGTCCATGCCGTAGGCCAGGGCGGCCGCAGTCGGCTCGTTGATGATCCGCTTGACGTCCAGTCCGGCGATCCGGCCAGCGTCCTTGGTCGCTTGACGCTGGGAATCGTTGAAGTACGCCGGTACCGTGATGACCGCCTCCTTCACCGTCTCGCCCAGAAAGTCCTCCGCGGTCTTTTTCATCTTTTGCAGGACTTTCGCGGAAATTTCCGGCGGCGCCATTTTCTTGCCGTTGACTTCGACCCACGCATCACCGTTGTCGGCCTTGACGATCTTGTACGGCACCATGTCGATGTCTTTCCCGACCACCTTGTCTTCGAAGCGACGTCCGATCAGGCGCTTCACGGCAAAGACCGTGTTTTGCGGGTTGGTAACGGCCTGGCGCTTGGCGCTCTGTCCGACCAATACCTCACCGTCATTGGTGAAGGCCACTACCGACGGCGTGGTTCGATCACCCTCGCTGTTTTCGATCACCCGGGTCTTGTTGCCTTCCATGATGGCAACGCAGGAGTTCGATGTCCCCAGGTCGATACCGATAATCTTGCCCATGCTCGCAGCTCTCCAGTTTTTCTCTCTTAAGATGTTCTGACTACCCAGATGGGGATTAACCCCTGGTAATCAAGCCTATTCGCGCCATCCGGCCTCAGGCCGCCTGAGAAACCATGACCATGGCGGGGCGGACTAGTCGCCCGTTCAGCAGATAGCCCTTCTGCACCACGGCCACCACGGTGTTCGGCGGTACGTCGTCACGGGGCTGCATCGACATGGCTTGATGGAATTCCGGGTTGAACGGCTCGCCTTGCGGATCGATCTGCTCCACGCCGAACTTGGCCATCACGCCGCTCAGCAGTTTGAGCGTCAATTCGGTGCCTTCGCGCAGCTTGTCGACGTCGGCGGTCGGTTCCAGGGCGGCGTTGTGTCCCAGTTCGAGGCTGTCCCAAACGCTCAACAACTCGTTGACGAACCGTTCCAGCGCGAATTTGTGCGCGTTCTCCAGTTCCCGGGCATGGCGCTTGTTGACATTGTCCATCTCGGCGCGCAACCGCAGGAGTTGCTCCCAGTGCTCGTCGGCCTTGGCGCGGGTGTCTTCCAGCAATCGGCCCAGCGCTTCGGGATCGAGCATCTCCGCTTCGCTGTCGCTTGCGGCGGCGTCTGCGGCGCTCGCCTCGGGCGCCTCGGCGTCCGGTTTTAACTCTTCCTCGACCTCGACCGACGCACCGGCCTCCTGGTCCTGCTGTTTTTCCATGGGCAACCTCGCGTAAAATTTGGAATCAAAAGCGGTTTGCGCAGCGCCCGGTCGGGTAACGAACCGAAAACGCTTGCGTTATAAATCCCCCTGGATTTGGGGATGATTAACGGGGTTTCAAGGCCGCGCCGAGCAAACGCGCGGTGATATCGACGATGGGTATCACCCGATCATACGCCATACGCGTGGGTCCGATCACCCCGAGTACGCCGATCACCTTGTCATCGACTTCGTATGGGGCGGTCACCACGCTGCAGGTTTCCAGAAACTCGTTGCCGGATTCGCCGCCGATGAAGATCTGCATCCCATCCGCCTTCAAACTGCGGTCGAGCAGGTGCAAGATCTCCTGTTTCTCGGTAAAGGCATCAAACAACTGACGCAACCGGTCCATTCGCGCGAGTTCGTCGAAATCCATGAGGTTGGTCTGCCCGGCCATGACGAAGTCCGAATGGCGCTGACCGTTTAACGCGGCGTCGGTCATCTCCAGCACCTTCGCCATCAAGGCATTCATGCTGCGGAGCGCCTCTTCCATCTCGCGCACCAGTTCCTGACGCATCCCGTCCAAATCGCGGCCGGCGCAATGCCTCGTGAGGTAATTTCCGGCCTGCTCCAACTCGGACGGGCTGTATTCACGGGCGGTTTCGATGATGCGGTTGAGCACTTCGTCGTTCGACGTCACCAGCACGGTCAGCACCCGCGAACTCGACAACGGAATGAACTCCACATGTTTGACCGTCAAACGGTCGGGCCTGGGCACCATTACGACCCCGGCCAGCTTGGTCAGATTCGACAACAGCCGCGACGCCGACTCGAGCACCGTGATCGGACTGCCCTCGATGCCGAGTTGGCACTTTAGCTTGGAAACTTCGCTTTTATCGAGCGGTTGCAGGGAAATCAGCGAATCGACGAAGAAGCGGTAGCCGGAGACGGTGGGGACGCGGCCGGCAGACGTGTGGGGCGATTGCACGAACCCGTGTTCCTCGAGGTCCGCCATCACGTTGCGCACCGTGGCCGGGCTGAGATCGAGCCCCGCGTCCCTCGCCAGAGTACGGGAGCCGACCGGCTGGCCATCACGAATATAGCGCTCGATCAGCGCTTTTAAAAAGTGCTGCGCCCGCTCGTCGATCTCGTTTCGCGCCGATTTATCCAATGTATGGTGAAAATATCATGATAACTTGCTGATTTTTCTCTTATTTAGCACTCAAAAAAGTCGAGTGCCAAAGACGATTATGAAAACGGTCCGGCGGAGTGTCAAGCAATCAATCCGAGGTTGGCGGACTCATCCGCACGTGCTACTTTGAACGACTCTACGACATCCGCCATCAGATACTTAGTGTCAGAGCCAGCTCAGAAATTCCAACGCATCGGCCTGGTCGCCAAACCCGAAGATCCGCGACTCGAGGACACCGTTCGCACCCTGACTTCATTCCTGCACGATCTGGGCAAAGAAGTCGTGACCGACTCCCATACCCAACAAGTCCTCGGCGACACCCCTGCCAGACGGCTTGAACGGTTCGACGAATGCTGTGATCTGGCTCTCATTGTCGGCGGCGACGGCACACTCCTTAGCGCGGCGCGTCAACTCGTGGACTTCGATATCCCGCTGGTCGGCATCAATCTGGGCCGATTGGGCTTTCTGGTCGACATTTCGCCGGACCACATGCTCGAAACGGTGGCCGCCATCCTGGCCGGCAACTATGTCGAAGACCGCCGTTTTCTCCTCGCCGCCACCGTCGGGGACCAGGCACCGGTCCTGGCCTTCAATGACGTGGTTCTGCACAAGTGGAACGTGGCGCGCATGATCGAGTTCGAGACCGCCGTGGACGGCCAGCTCATCGATCTGCAGCGTTCGGACGGGCTGATCATCTCCACGCCTACGGGTTCTACCGCGTACGCCCTGTCCGGCGGCGGCCCCCTGCTCGCACCCGGGCTCGACGCGATCGTCCTGGTGCCGATCTGTCCGCATACCCTGAGCAACCGCCCGATCGTGGTCCACGGCGGCTGCGAACTGACGGTCACGGTCAGCGAACGAACCGATCCCGATCATGTGCGCATCACTTGCGACGGCCAGGCGACGTTGCAGGTCGGTCCCGGCGACCGCCTGGTGGTGCGCAAACACCCGCGCCAGGTCCGGCTGTTTCACCCCACCGACCACGACCACTTCGAGCTGCTGCGCGCCAAACTCGCCTGGGGCGGACACCGAAGCTAACGGGCAACCACGACACCGATGTTGCGACAGTTGCATATCCGCGATCTGGTCATCGTTCACCGGCTGGATCTCGAACTGAACCAGGGGATGACCGCATTGACCGGCGAGACCGGCGCCGGGAAATCGATTTTGATCGACGCGCTGGGTCTGGCCTTGGGCGGCAAGGCCGACAACAGCCTGGTGCGAACCGGTTGCGAACGCGCCGAGGTCACCGCGGTGTTCGACGTCAGCGACCACACGGCGGCGCTGCACTGGCTGCGGGACCACGACCTGGATGCCGATCAAGAATGCCTGCTACGGCGCGTCCTGGCGCGGGCGGGACGATCGCGCGCCTTCATCAACGGCACCCCGGTACCCACCCAGTCGCTGCGCGAACTCGGCGAACTGCTCATCGACATACACGGTCAGCACGCGCACCAGTCGCTCCTGCGCCGCACAGCGCAACGCCGGCTGCTCGACGCCTACGGCGGACATGAGCGCCAGGTCGATCAGGTGGCGCAGCGCTTTGACGCCCTGCGCGACGCGCGCCGGGAACTCGAGCGGCTGCGGTCGGCCGCTGAAGACCGTGTCAACCGCATGGATTTTCTGCGCTTCCAATTGCAGGAGCTCACCGCTCTGGCGCTCGAAGCGGGCGAGTTCGACGCCCTGATCGACGAACAGCGCAAACTGGCAAACGCCGAGCGCTTGCGCGGTGATTCCTTCCGCTTGCACGAACTCCTCTACGAATCCGACGCCGCGGTGCAGCAAAATCTCGCCCGGGCGGTGCATACGCTGAGCGAACTGGCGCAACTCGATCCGGCGCTGCGCGAGGCGCTCGAATTGCTCCAAGCGGCAGAGATCCAGGTCGACGAGGCGGCCGGCGCGATCCGCGATTATGCCGACGAAGTCGACCTCGACCCGTCGCGTCTCGCCGAGGTCGACGATCGCCTGGCCAAGGCGCACGAACTGGCGCGCAAGCATCGCGCGGCGCCCGAGTCCCTGCCGGCCATGCAACAGCAGATGGCTCGCGAACTCGCTGACCTGGAAAACGCCGATCAGGCGCTCGATGCCTTGCGCGAATCGGTAGAGCAATGCTGGCTGGCATACGCCAAGGCCGCCAAGGCATTGACCAAGGCACGTATATCGGCGGCGAAACGACTAGCGATTACTATTACCGATGCAATGCAGGGTTTGGCGATGACGGGCGGCCGCTTCGATGTCGCCGTCGCATCCCTCAGCGTGGATCAGGCCGGCGCAAACGGCCTCGACGACGTCGAATTTCAAGTCTCGGCCAATCCTGGACAGCCGCTCGCCCCCCTGGCGAAGGTCGCCTCCGGCGGCGAACTGTCGCGCATCAGTCTGGCCGTACAGGTCGCCACGGCCGGTTGCGGCGAAGTCCCGACACTGATCTTCGACGAAGTCGACGTCGGTATCGGCGGCGCGGTTGCCGAAATGATCGGACAGTTGCTACGCGACATCAGCGGGTCAAGACAGATACTGTGCATCACCCATCTGCCGCAGGTCGCGGCGCAGTGCCATCATCATCTCCAAGTCAGCAAGCTGACCGATGGCAAGACCACGCAAACCCGCGTCGTGACGCTCACCGCCGAAGAGCGCGTGCACGAAATCGCGCGCATGCTGGGCGGCGTGGCGATCACCCCCCAAACCTTGGCCCATGCGGATGAAATGATCAGTAAGTCGCGTGCAGGCTAGCCGATGATCGGAGGTACTGACCGGCGAAGTCGCAGCTAACCCCGCCTGGGGCAGTCCTCCCGTTCGCAATTGCCGTAGATGATCAGGGCGTGATCGCTGATGCTGAATCCGTGCTCCTCGGCCAGACGGCGCTGGCATTTTTCGATCGTCTCATCGCAAAACTCGTCGACAAAGCCGCATTGGACACACACGATATGGTCGTGGTGGCTGCCGCGGTTCAACTCGAAGACGGCCTGACCGCCTTCAAAATGATGACGTTCCACCAGACCGGCACCGACGAACTGCGTCAAAACCCGATACACCGTCGCCAACCCGATCTCTTCGCCGTTTGCCAACAACGCCTTATACACGTCTTCCGCAGTCATGTGGCGCGCCGAATCCACCGTTTCGAGTATCTCAAGAATTTTGACACGCGGCAGGGTGACCTTCAGGCCCGCTTTGCGAATGTCCTGGTTCTCCACGATCTGTTCCTCCGCATTAGTGTCCAAGCAGACGCAATCCGCTATCATGCAGCGGAAACGATGCCCGTCAAATACAATTGAGACGATAGATGCACAAGCTTCTCACTTTCATTGCCATATTCGCAAGTCTGCTCCTGGGGGGCTGCGGACGTTTCGGTATCGGGGATCGCATTACCGATGCGTTGGACAGAATGCCGTTGATTTATCGTCCGACGATTCAGCAAGGCAATGTAGTCAACCAGGAAACGATCAACCGTCTAGAACCGGAAATGACGAAACGTCAGGTCCGGTTTGTCCTGGGAACGCCCATGATGGTCGACGTATTTCACGAGGACCGCTGGGATTTCATTTTTACCGAAGGGGAAGGCTCTAAGCCGTCGGAGATCAAAAAGGTCGCCCTGTTCTTCGAAAACGATCGCCTGAAACGCATCGAAGGCGATATCCGACCGTTGCCGCCCGAGCAGCGCGAAGAAGTGAAGAAGGAGGTGATCGTCTCGGTGCCTGACTGGGAAGGGGGTAAAAAACCCTTTTGGCGTCGGGGATTGCAAGCCGTCGGCATCGGCGACGAGTAAGCTCCCGTGGCGGGGTGAAACGATCCCAGTCTAAGAATCCGCCGTCGCCGAGCCCTGCGCGCGCGCACCCTTTTTCATCGCCTTGCCTTCGGCAGCGCGCCGCTTGCGCGCTTCTTTCGGATCCGCGATCAAGGGGCGGTACACCTCCACTCGGTCGCCCGCCGCGAGCCGAGTGTCGAGGCTTGCCGCCTTACCAAACACGCCGACTTTGTTCACCGTCAGGTCGATTTCCGGAAAACGGGTAAGTATCCCCGATTGGTCAACGGCTTGCTGTACAGTAGCACCCCGCGCCACGTTGAGGTTCAAGATCACCTGCTCGTGCGGCGTTGCGTAAGCGACCTCAACCATAATGGATGACTCACTCACCGTGCAGCTCCCGGGCGCGTTTACAGAAGGCATCGACCAGCGTATCGGCGATGTGCGAGAACACCCGGCCGAACGCGAGATTGATCAATCGCCCGGAAAACTCAAACTCCATCAACATGCTGATCTTGCACGCGTCTTCGCGCAACGCCTGAAATTCCCAGATGCCTTCCAGGCGCTTGAACGGGCCCTCCCGCAGATGCAGTTCCATACGCTCGTAGGGATAGAGCTGGTTGCACGTGGAGAACGTCTGATGTATGCCGGCCCTCGCGACTTCTATTTCGGCACAGATTTCCGCAGCGTCGCGTTTGAGCAGTCGCGCCCGCCGACACCAGGGCAGAAACGCCGGATACGACTCGACGTCGTTCACCAACTCGAACATGACGGACGCTGCGTACGGCACTAACGCTGATTTGAGAACTCTCGGCACAAACTGGACCTGGCCGGCGCCTAAAACGGCAGTAAATCGAGCGAATTGAAAAACAGAATGACCACCGCGATCGGCGAGACGTAACGAATCAGTAGATACCAGATGTCGAACGCAGAGCCCGACCCCATCGTCAGTTCATCCGCCGTGTCGGCGCGTTTCATCACCCACCCGGCGAAAATTGCGATCGCCAGACCCCCGAGCGGCAGCATGAAGGTAGAGGTCAGAATATCGAGCACATCGAACATCCCGTCCGTCTTGGTCGCACCGGCAAACTCAAAACTGAACGACCAGCTGCTGAACGACATCACCGTCACCAACCCGAGCAACCACGCGGTTCCACCGATGAGAAACGCCGCAGGACCGCGCTGCACACCCAGATTTTCCACCAGAAACGCCACCGCGGGCTCGAGCAGCGAAATCGCGGAGGTCCAGGCGGCAAACGCCAGTAAAACGAAGAACAGCGTGCCGAAGAACAGACCTCCGGGCATTTGACCGAAGGCGATCGGCAGACTGACGAAGACCAAACCAGGCCCCGCCCCCGGTTCCAGACCGTTGGCGAACACGATCGGGAAAATCGCCATGCCCGCGACCAACGCGACCAGCGTGTCCATCAACACGATAGCCATCGTCGTCTTGGCGATCGACGCGTCCTTGGGCATGTAGGAGCCGTAGACCATGATCGCGCCCATACCCAGACTCAGCGTGAAGAAAGCGTGACCCAGCGCCGTCAATACGCCTTCGGCCGATAGTTTGGAAAAATCCGGGTTGAATAGGAATCCGACGCCTTGCTCGAAGTACCCCGTGTTGATGGCGTAGCCCAACAGCAGCAGTAACAGTACGAACAGCGCTGGCATCAGAACCCGCACCGCCTGCTCCAGGCCAGAGCGTACGCCACGCGCCACGATCAAGGTGGTCAGCAACGTAAAAACCGTGTGCCAAAACGTCAAGGTCGAAGGACTCGATACCATATCGCCGAAATGCTGGCCGGCAGTCTCGCCGGTAAACCCAGTGAAAGTCCCGGTCCCCGCATCCAGCACGTAGGCCACCGCCCAGCCCGCAATCACGCTGTAATACGACATGATCAGAAACCCGGCCAGCACCCCAACCCAGCCGAGCCACGACCAACGCTCGCTGGCACCCGATTCGCGCGCGAGTTCCACCATGGTGTTGATCGGACTGCGACGACCCCGGCGACCCAGCATGATCTCAGCCATCATGATCGGTACGCCGATAGCGGCGATGCACACCAGGTACACCAGCACGAAAGCGCCGCCGCCGTTTTCTCCGGTGATGTAGGGGAACTTCCAGATATTGCCCAAGCCCACCGCAGACCCGGTTGCCGCCAAAACAAAAATCAGTCGCGAAGACCACTGCCCGTGAATGGATTCTCGCTGTTCGGTCATTGGCACCCTTTAACTCGGCAGAATTGGTGAACGGAAATTAAGGCCATCATTCTCCGCAATCGCGCGCCAGGTCACAAGCGCATTGCGGCTGGACGACCCGCCGACCTAAAATCCCCGGCCATGGCCAAGAAATCGACAAAGAACAAAACAGGTGGTTCGACGATCGCGCGCAACAAAAAGGCGGGACACGAATATTTCATCGAGGAACGTTACGAAGCGGGTGTCGCGCTGGAAGGGTGGGAGGTCAAAAGTATGCGCGCAGGACGCCTCAACCTGACTGAGAGCTACGTACTGGTCAAGGACGGCGAGGCATTTCTGCTCGGCGCCCACATCACCCCGCTGACGACCGCCTCCACCCATATCAAGCCGGACGCCATCCGCACCCGCAAACTGCTCCTGCACCGGGAGGAATTGAACAAGCTGATCGGCCTGGTCGAGCGCAAAGGCTACACGCTGGTACCCACCGCCATGTACTGGAAGCGCGGCCGCGCCAAGTTGGAAATCGGCCTGGCCAAGGGGAAGAAACAGCACGACAAGCGGGCCGATTTGAAAGAAAAAGACTGGCAGCGCGACAAGGAACGTCTGTTCAAGAGGGGCTAATCGCCGCACTCACCTGTTCTTGCGGCGCATATTGAACCTGTTGCCGCGGAACTCTTCCCGCCCTACACTGTCTCTTTCATAGTAACTCTGGGGGCGACACGGCTTTCGACGTGGGTAGCGAAACCTGAGGTGCATGCCGAGGATGTAGATTCCCTCGTAAATCCATCTGCAAAATTATAGTTGCCAACGACGACAACTACGCACTCGCTGCTTAATAC
>CBDUNM010000105.1:0-18805 GCA_965368585.1 uncultured Chromatiales bacterium
CCGCCAAGCTATCGTTCTGTAACGCCGCGTCCAACTGCTCGCGCGCTCGCGTTCCGAGTTTTTCCAGCCCGGCATCCAGCCAGAGCAGGGTATGCGTGAAGCGAGTGGGTCGCTTCGATTTTCGGTGTGGTTCAGAAGGTGGCTTTCCAGCAAGCGGCGACGACCATGGGTTTGTTAGGCAAATCAGAAACGCTCGAGCATCGCTTTGCGATAAGAATCCGTCGTGACGGTGATCCCGAGACCCTCGATTCGCCGCTCCAACGCCCGAAGCTTTAGGCCGATGGTATCCATGGTGATGGTGTTGTCATCAAGTTCATACAGCTGCTGGGAGCCGCGATAGAAGAAATACATGATCGTGATCGCGTCAGGATCGTTTTCTTCGACAAGCGGTTCGATTTTTCTTTGCTTACGATAGATTTGGTTCAGTTGCTGCTTGAGATCCCAGACGTATACGACCTCGCGCAGATACGGGTGTTGTCGTAGCTTGATCAGCGTCAGCGCGACCACAGCCGCACCGACGACTACACCTGCTAAATTCAGCCAAAAATGTGACTCGCCGGGCGTACCCAAAAGTGAGATCAGTAGTGTCGATGTGCCGAGTGAAACGGTGGTAAGCACGACTACGATCGCAACGAATACGATCCTGAATCGCTTTCGATATAGAGACTTGTTGATGTCTTTCAACTGCATATGGAGCCTTCATTCACTAGCGTCCGCTTGGCCCGTGAAGTCGCCAATGCGATACCTTATAACAGTCGCTTGGCGTTGCGCTCGTCCGCGATCGCGTTTTTATCGTCGAAAAAACTTCGGGTCAAGGGGGGCTGGTGATTGCGAGAGAATTGAATGAGTTAAGTTTCGGGCAAAACCAAAGGCCTGCGCAAATGAGGGTGTTGCGAATGCGCGGGGAGCGATTCGAACTCTCTTCGATTTTCGCGGCGGTTGGAACATCAATGACGCCCCGACCGCACGTTGGAGTGGGTCACTACGGCAAAGACAAGGAATCGGGTGGACGGGCTCGTTCCTACTGCCCCGGTATGCCTCGACATGGGCGAACCCATATTGCACTGACTGGTTGGGTAGCCAACAGGACAGCGCTATAGCCCTCGTGCTTCGCGCAGGCGTTCGAGCCGCTCCTGCTGTTCGGCTAATGCCGCTTTGATTTCCTGCATCACCGCATCCACGTCAGCGGCCTGCGCACTTTCCTCAAACTGGCCTGTCAGTTCGACATGGGGATGCAACTCGCCGTTGGCATACAGTGCCCAAATCTCCTTGGCATATTTGCTCTCCAGCAGCTCGGGCGCGAACTGGCCGTAATAGGCGGTCATGTTGTTTACGTCGCGCTCCAGCATCGCCTGCGCGTTGTTATTACCTGATGCGTCCACCGCCTGTGGCAGGTCGATTATTACCGGGCCGAGATCATCCACCAATATATTGAACTCGGAAAGATCGCCGTGCACGACCCCGGCGCAGAGCATGCGCGTCACGTGTTTCATCACGGTGGCATGGTCTGCGAGCGCCTGTTCGGCGTTCATGGAAATATCGTTCAGACGTGGCGCTACGGCGCCTTCGGCGTCAGTGATCAATTCCATCAGCAACACGCCATCAAAGCAGCCATAGGGCCTCGGGACGCGTACACCTGCATTGGCAAGACGATAAAGGGCATCCACTTCGGCGTTCTGCCAGGTTTCTTCTCGCTGGTTGCGGCCGAACTTCGTACCTTTCTCCATGGCACGGGCACGGCGGCTGTTACGGCCCTTGCGGCCCTCCTGGTACTCAACGGCCTTTTTGAAGCTTCGCTTGTTCGCTTCCTTGTAGACCTTGGCGCAGTGAATATCGGTGCCACAGCGCACGACATAGACCGCGGCCTCTTTGCCGCTCATCAACTGGCTGATTACTTCATCCACCAGACCTTCTTCAATCAGGGGCTGGATTCGTTTCGGTGTTTTCATATGTCATTCTACCCCTACTGGGGAATGTAGTTAAACGGGTAGGGGGCAGGTAAACAGGGTCCGGGTGGGAATGCGGACGGGAATCAGGGCGTTGGGTCCTTCGCGGGAGCTATTTGAGGTCGCTTCGATATTCGCGGCAGTACGAAAGTGGACTGCCTGCGAGGTGAAGCGAGGATCAATGGGGTCAGACGCGATAGATTGGCGGCGGTGTGCTAGCTTCCCCGAATGGCTCGGCCATCGCCGGCTCGCCGTCGGCCCGGTAGCGGACCGCGCCGCACAGGCATCCTCCTTTCGCATGGGGCATGGCTGGTCCCTCTTGTTTCGATAACAGTTCAACAAATCGATCCCCGATCCTGCTCGTTACGACCGGTGACTTTCCTGTGAGCGAAAAGTGCACCAATTTCTGCGAAGGACGGAGAACGCTGGAAAAACAGAGGGATACGTTGGCTGTTCCGGCATCGAAGGGGCGCGAGATCTGATGATCGACGAGATCTCACGCGTGGGATCCGCGAGATCTCGCGCGTTTGAGTTGCGTTCAGCGTTCGCTGTTGTCTATGCCGAGGGCCTTCATCTGCGAACGCGGCGTTGAGGGGTTGAGTTTGAGCATCGCGGCGGCGCCGCGGGCGCCCGAGATGCGCCACTGGCAGGCCTCGAGCGCGCGAATGATGTTGCTGCGCTGCAGCTCGAGGACGTTGCCGGGTCAATGGTAGGCGAGCAGGCGGGCAGCGTGTGCCCGATGCAGCCGCTTGTGCGGGCGGCCGAAGCGCTCCGCGGCACGCTCGGCGAAGCGCTCGGCGAGCAGCAGGATGCCGTTTCCCCGCGCCTTCAACGGCGGGAGCTCGATCGGGAAGACGTTAAGGCGATAGAAATGGTCTTCGCGGAACTGGCCGTTTCGGACGGCATCGACAAGATTGCGGTTGGTGACGGCGATCACACGGACATCCACGCGGCTGGATTGCGACGACCCGACCGGTTCGAATTCGCCATCCTGCAAGACGCGCAGCAGCTTGGCCTGCAGCTCGAGCGGCAGGCCACCGATCTCGTCCAGCAGGATCGTGCCGCGGTCGGCGCGCAGGAAGCGGCCATCGCGATGCGAAGTCGCACCGGTGAACGCACCTTTGACGTGACCGAAGAACTCGCTCTCGACCAGGTCACGCGGTATCGCGGCACAGTTGACCGTCACCGGCGGCCTGCCCGCGCGCGGGCTGGCCTCGTGGATGGTGCGCGCAAAGACCTCCTTGCCGCTGCCGGTTTCGCCCAGCAGCAGGACCGTGGCCTCCGTGGCCGCGACCTGCGATGCCTTGGCGAGTGCCGCCTTGAATGCCCGGCTGCGGCCGACGACTTGTCCCCGCTGCTGCAGGATGTCGAGTGCGTCACGCAGTTGGTCGGCCTGCCGCTGCACAGCATCCGGATCTGCATCGTGGTCCGGTCTGCCGAAAAGACTCCCTGACCCGGTGAGCTATCTGCCCAGGTTGACCGCACTGTTGTGGTGCCGTGGGTGCGGTTTTCGTGCGTCGATCAGTGGGGCACGATGAAGCATGCCGCCTTAACTCCCTAATAAATCGATAGAATATAACTCTGGCGCGGCCTGTGCATAGAAGGCCCTCGTGAGGTCGTAATCGTGGCCACGGCGTCGCGATTCGGAAGCAACGTGGTCCTGGAAGGTCCGGCCGCAGCCGTGCCGGCTCCTGATGACCACCTCTCAACCGGTTAACGAAAGCCTGTCGGTCTGAGTTCCCGGCGCTTTCTTAGTGGAGTTGGTCGACGAATGAAACGAGAGAAGCTTGTATTGGTCGGCAACGGCATGGCGGGCGTGCGCACGCTGGAGAGGCGCAGACCGCGGAAATCACCGGCGAGGGACGCGTTCAGGGCGTGAAGTTTGCTGACGGTAGCGAGATCGAGGCCGACCTGGTGGTCATGGCCGTGGGGGCCCGCCCCAACATGACGCTGGCCAAGGACGCCGGAATCCACTGCGAGCGCGGCATCGTGGTCAACGACACCATGCAGACATTCGACCCGAAGATCTACGCGGTCGGAGAATGCGTGCAGCATCGTGGCGAATGCTACGGCCTCGTCGCGCCACTGTTCGAGCAGGCCAAGGTCGCGGCCAACCACCCCTCGCAGATCGGCATCGCCCGCTACGCGGGCTCGGTGACCTCGACGAAACTGAAGGTCACCGGTATCGACCTGTTCTCGGCCGGCGAGTTCAATGAGGGCGAGGGCGACGAGACCCTGGTGCTGCAGGACCCGGCGAAGGGTGTCTACAAGCAGCTTGTGATCTGCGACGACCGGGTCAAGGGCGCGGTGCTGTACGGCGACACGATGGACGGCACCTGGTACTTCACGCTGCTGCGCGAGGGCACCGACATCTCGGCGTTCCGCGGCACCATCCTGTTCGGCCAGCACGACCTCGGCGACGCCGGTCACGGCGACGCCTCGGCCAGCGTCATGGCACTGCCGGACAGCGCCGAGATCTGCGGTTGCAATGGCGTGTGCAAGGGCGACATCGTCAACGTGATCGGCAAGAAGGGCCTGTTCACGCTCGAGGAGGTGCGCTCGCACACCAAGGCATCGGGCTCGCGCGGTTCATGCACCGGCCTGGTCGAGGCGATCCTCGCTGGCACCGTGGGCGAGGGCTACGACAAGGCGCCGAGCAAGAAGGGCATGTGCGGCTGCACCGAACACAGCCACGACCAGGTTATCGCCGCGATTCGGAAGGGCGAACTCAAGAGCATGCAGGCGGTGCGCGACGCACTCGACTGGAAGACCCCGGACGGCTGCGCCAGCTGCCGTCCGGCACTTAACTACTATCTCCTGGCGAACTGGCCGGGCGAGTACCAGGACGATGCGCTGTCGCGCTTCATCAACGAGCGTGCCCACGGCAACATCCAGAAGGATGGCACTTACTCGGTGGTGCCGCGGATGTTCGGCCGCCTGTGCACGGCCAACGACCTGCGCGCGATCGCCGATGTCTCCGACAAGTACCAGGTGCCCGAGATGAAGGTCACCGGCGGCCAGCGCATCGACCTGTTCGGGGTGAAGAAGGAAGATCTGCCGGCGATGTGGAAGGACCTGTCGGATGCCGGGTTCGTTAGCGGCCACGCCTACGGCAAGGCGCTGCGCACGGTCAAGACGTGCGCCGGGAAGGCCTGGTGCCGCTTCGGCACGCAGAACTCGACCGGACTCGGAGTCAAGCTCGAGGAGCTGACCTGGGGCTCGTGGATGCCGCACAAATTCAAATTGGCGGTGTCGGGCTGCCCACGCAACTGCGCCGAGGCGACGATCAAGGACTTCGGCGTGGTCTGCGTCGACTCCGGCTACGAGCTGCACGTCGGCGGCAACGGCGGGATCAAGGACGAATGCCCGCATCGTAAAGGGCCGCTGTCGCAGGGCATCGTGCACGACACCACTGTCACCTGCCCGCTGCACAACTGGAAGATCGATCTGGCTAGCGGTGAAGCGAAGGCCCCGGACGAGGGCTGTTCGAACACCTACCCGGTCAAGGTCGAAAACGGCCGGGTTCTGCTCGGCCTGGCCGCGCAGGAGGCGGCAGCCTGAGCCCGGGCGGCAGGCGAAAACGAATTCGATTCGACGACAAGGTGCCCGCTGGGTCAGTCAGCGGGATGACCGACTGCGCATGGCACGCGAATCAGTCGGCGAATCTTTGTCGCAGAGAATCTCACGAAACACTTCACAACGAGAGGAAACATTCATGTCTTATCTGGAACCTAATGAGTTCGTGTCGAAGATGGTCGACCAGGGCGAGTCCAAGGTCTACATGTCGGCGAAGGACACCCTGATTCGTGCATTCATGGCCGGCGCGATACTCGCGCTCGCCGCAGCTTTCGCCATCACCGTCGCCACCACGACCGGCTCGCCGCTGGTTGGGGCGCTACTGTTCCCGGTCGGATTCATTATGCTCTATCTGATGAAGTTCGATCTGTTGACAGGGGTGTTCACCCTGGTCCCACTGGCGCTGATCGACAGGCGGCCGGGCGTTACGGTCGGCGGAGTGTTGCGTAACTGGGGGCTGGTGTTTATCGGTAACTTCGCCGGCGCGATCACCGTGGCATTCATGATCTCGTTCATCCTGACCTATGGCTACAACACCGAAGGCGGTGCGATTGCGGAGAAGGTGAGCAAAATCGGTGAGTCGCGTACGCTCGGTTACATGGCGCATGGCGCCGACGGCTGGTTCACGATATTCATCCGCGGCATGCTGTGCAACTGGATGGTGTCGATGGGCGTTGTCGGCGCGATGATCTCGTCGTCCGCGACTGGCAAGATGGCCGCGATGTGGATGCCGATCATGCTGTTCTTCTTCATGGGCTTCGAGCACTCGATCGTGAACATGTTCCTGTTCCCGTTCTCGATGATCATGGGCGGCGACTTCACCTTCATGCAGTACATCGTCTGGAACGAGCTGCCGACCGTTCTGGGTAACCTGGTGGGCGGTTTCGCACTGGTCGGCCTGCCGCTGTACTTCACCCACGTTCGCACCAGCCAGGAGCGTATCCTGAAGCACCGCCCGGCCCCGCAGGCGCCCGCGCCCAACGGTGGCGCGTCGGACGCCGTACGCGTTGGTGCCTGAGTCGACGGGCGCCTGAGAAGCCGGCCCCGCTAGGGGTCGGTTGCTTCCTGCCAATCCAATGCCATCACTACGTGTCAGTCTCGGCCAGTGCACCGACAAGGGATGCAAGCCCCTCAACCAGGACTTCCACGGACTGGTGGCGCCAATCGATCCCCTGCTCGGCACCAAGGGCGTTGCCATGGCTATTGCCGACGGCATCAGCAGCAGCGACGTCAGCCAGGTTGCCAGCGAGCTCTCGGTAAAGGGCTTTCTCGACGACTACTACGCGACGCCCGAGACCTGGTCGGTGAAGAACTCGGTGCACCGCGTTCTGCAGGCGGTCAATTCGTGGCTGTACGCGCAGACGCGTCAGGGCCGCCATCGCTACGAGATGGATCGGGGTTATGTTTGCACCTTCAGCGCCGTGGTGTTCCGATCAAATACTGCGCACATCTTCCACGTCGGTGACGCACGCGTCTACGCGGTGGTCGGACAGCGGCTCGAGCAGCTCACCGAGGATCACCGGCGCTGGCTGTCGCGCGACAAGAGCTACCTCAGTCGCGCCCTTGGCATGCAGGACCTGCTGGATATCGACTACCTGGGTATACCCGTCGCGGTCGGCGACACCTTCGTGCTCGCCACCGACGGCGTCTACGAGTTCGTGTCCGAGGGTCGCATCGCCAAAACCATCGCGCGGCACGCCGGCGATCTCGACCTGGCGGCGCGGCGGATCCTCGACGAGGCCCTGGCGAACGGCAGCGATGACAACCTGACGATCCAGGTCGTGCGCGTCGAGGAACTGCCGGCGCACGATGCCGAGGATGTCCACCGCCACGCGGTGAACCT
Source organism: uncultured Chromatiales bacterium (assembly GCA_965368585.1). GTDB lineage: Bacteria > Pseudomonadota > Gammaproteobacteria > Chromatiales > Chromatiaceae > JARRQB01. The sequence goes on from CBDUNM010000105.1 coordinate 7,366, forward strand.
GCCGTTTCCGCCGGAGCTGCGGCCGCGGATGGAGTTTGATGGCTACAGGATCGTGCGTGAGTTGCATCACAGCAGCCGCAGCCATGTCTACCTCGCAGAGGATATCGAGTCGGGGCGGCAGGTGGCGCTGAAGACGCCATCGGTCGACCTTCGCGAAGACCAGGCTTACCTGGAGCGCTTTCTGCTCGAGGAGTGGGTGGCGCGCCGGATCGACAATGTTCACGTCCTCAAGTACCTGCCACACGCGCGCAAGCGCAACTACCTGTACACGATCGCCGAGTACATCGAGGGCCAAGGCATGAACCAGTGGATGATCGACAATCCGGAGCCGGATCTGGAGACGGTGCGCGGTATCGTCGCGCAGATCGCAAACGGGCTGCAGGCGATGCACCGGCGGGAGATGATTCACCAGGATCTGCGCCCGCACAACGTCTTGATCGATAGGACAGGTACGGTCAAGTTGATCGACTTCGGGTCGGTTCGCGTGACCGGGCTGGACGGGGTCGCCGGCGATGCGGCCGGGCCGATTCTCGGCACCGCGCAGTACACGGCACCGGAGTATTTCCTCGGTGAGCCGGGCACGCCACGATCCGATCTTTACTCGCTGGGCGCCATCACTTACCAGATGCTATCCGGGCGACTGCCCTACGGTACCCGGGTGGCGCGCTCCACCACGCGGTCCGCCCAGCGCAGGCTGGTGTACGACTCGGTCCTCGACGACGAGCGGACCATCCCGAGCTGGGTCGACGCGGCGATCCGCAAGGCTGTCCACCCGGACCCTTACAAGCGCTACGAGGAGGTCGCGGAGTTCATCGAGGACTTGCGGCGGCCGAACCGTGCATTCGTCCACAAGGGGCGCGCCCCGTTGCTCGAGCGCAACCCGCTGATGTTCTGGAAGGGCTTGTCGCTCGCACTGTTTCTCTGCGTCGTCTATGTCGCGGCCACGCACCCGCTGTTCAATCGGTGAACCGCGGCGCTCATCATTGCATCGTTCGCCACGCGAACCTAGGAGTTGAAAAAATGAACAAGCTGGAAATGACAGAAACCATCATGGCAGCCAAGACCGGGTCGGGACTCGGCTGGGAGGACATCGCCGGCAAGGTCGGGCTGGCCCCGGTGTTCCTGACGTCGGCGTGCCTCGGCATGAACAGTCTCACGCAGGAGTACGCGGACAAGGTGTGCAAGGTGCTGGAAATGCCCGCCGAGGTGTCGGCTGCGCTGCAGCAGTACCCGCACAAGAGCTGGGGCCAGGTCGTCCCCACCGACCCGGTGATCTACCGCTGGTACGAAATCGTCGGCGTTTACGGCGAGACCATCAAGGAACTGATCCACGAGAAATTCGGCGACGGGATCATGAGCGCCATCGACTTCTCGATGCATATCGACAAGGAGGAGAATCCGGCCGGCGATCGTGTGCGGGTTACGATGAGCGGCAAATTCCTGCCCTACAAGAGCTGGTAGCCGGGCGGCGATGCCCGGGGCGCGGTCGAGTGGCCGTCACCCATTCGACGGTGCTTCCTTCGTTAACTGTTGGTCGGCAACGCGATAACGAGCCCGTCTTCAACGCGTCAGGTACATCCTACCGAGTATCCACCTCTGAAGGCGAGCAATCATGAACCCATATTGTCCAAAAAACGCGTGCCGGCACCGGGGGCGAAGGGCCCAACAAAAGTCATTGGCCACGGGTGGTTCCCGGTGCAGCACGGTCGGCGCCGACGCTATCGTTGCCTCGGCTGCTGAGGAACGTTCTCGAAACGAATCGATACGGCTTGTTACCGGTTTCGGTGTTCGCGTCGCACATTCGATCGCGTTGCGAACATGGCCGTCGAGGGCATGAGCCGCGCCGCGATCGCTCGGAATGAAGGCGGCGGCTGGAACACGGTCAATCGATGGCTTCGCAAAGCGGCTGACTTCGCGCATCGATTCAAAGACGCGAGGATCAGAGAGATCGAGCTAATTGAACGGCACCGTCACCTGCCCGATACCCGAGCTCGGGTCAGACCAACCTGCCGAAAGCCCGGATTTATCCTTCCCCCGACCCGCCTGCCCTGCCTCGCCTTGTCCACCCGGAAACCCGATTTTCGCCCGTCTTCCGACACCGTATTTCGCTGCAGGCAACTGTCACTTGACGTTTAGAAAACATGAAAAAATTTCATCCCTGAACTGCACGAGATCTGATGATAATCGCGTTGCCTGATTGCAGCCCGCGCGGGACCGATTGGGCCCCGGAACCGGTCCGGTCCATCACGACGGCGGTGCTCGGGACAGCCGTTTCGGCAAACGAGTTGAGTGCACGTTACCGGGCGTGCAGATAGGGGCAAGGTCCGCCTCGGGGCGGTTTTCCACAAGGGTCTTTTTTGCTCACGAGAAGCGGAGGGCAACCATGAAATCCACCAATCCATTCGCGTCGCTGTTCGGCAAGTCGCCGTTCAAGCCGTTGCAACGACACATGCGCATGGCGACCGATTGCGTCGCCGAGGTGCCGGCGCTGTTTCAGGCCCTGATCGACGGCGACACTGCGAGGCTCGAGGCACAGAAGGACAAGATCTTCGAGAAGGAGAACGCGGCCGACGCCCTGAAGAACGACCTGCGCAATCACCTGCCCAAGAGCATCCTGCTACCGGTAGACCGGCGCGACCTGCTCGAGGTCTTGGGGATGCAGGATTCCATTGCCGACACCGCTCAGGACATCGCGGGTCTGCTGGTCGAGCGCAACATGGAGGTGCCCGCCGGCATGGCCGAGCCGCTGATGGAATTGGTGAACCGCTGCGTGGATACCTGCGAGCAGGCCCACAAGATCATCGAGGAACTCGACGAACTTTTGGAGACGGGGTTCGGCGGGCGCGAGGCAACCCAGGTAGAGGCGATGGTCGGCGAACTCGGCAGGATTGAGGACGAGACCGACACTCTGGGGATGGAGCTCAGCCGCCGCCTGTTCGCGCAGGAGGACACGATGAGCCCGGTCTCAGTGATGTTCTGGTACCAGCTCATCCAATGGATAGGGGATCTGGCCGATTACGCCGAGAAGGTCGGGGATCGCCTCCGGCTGCTGATCGCGCGCTGAGGCGAGTCGGGGCAAGGCACTCAGTTACCGTAAGCCTGGTCGGGGAACCGTTCCGGCACGTCCGCTTAACAGTCGGAATCTAAGGAATTCGCAATGGAAATCATCGCTCAACACGAGACTATCTTCTACATCCTGGCCCTCTTGTTCGGCCTGTACATGACCTGGGGCATCGGCGCCAACGATGTCGCCAACGCCATGGGAACCTCGGTGGGCTCGGGGGCCATCACCGTCAAGCAGGCAATCGTCATCGCCGCCATCATGGAATTCGCAGGCGCCTACCTTGCCGGCGGGGCGGTGACCTCCACCATCTCCAAGGGCATCATCGACGGCAAACTGTTCGAACCCCATCCCCAGTTGCTCCTGTTCGGCATGCTGGGCGCCCTGCTGGCGGCGGGCATCTGGCTCATGGTGGCCACCATGCGCGGCTGGCCGGTGTCCACCACCCACTCGATCGTCGGCGCCGTGGTCGGCGTAGGCGTTGCCGCATTGGGCCTCGATGCGGTGAAATGGGACAAGCTCGGAGAAATCGTGGCGAGCTGGTTTGTCTCGCCGGTACTCGGCGGTGTCATCGCCCTGCTGCTGATGCTCAGCATCCGCAAGCTCATCCTCAACACGGATGAGCCGATCCAACAGGCGCGCAAGTGGGGCCCGGCCTATGGCTTCCTGGTGGGCTGGGTCGTCTCGTTGGTCACCCTCACCAAGGGCCTCAAACACGTCGGACTCCACCTGACCACCACCGAAGGCAACATCATCGCCATCGTGTTCGGCGTCATCATCGCCATTGCGACCAAGATCATGATGGGCCGCGTCCAGCTCGACCCCAAGGCCGACAAGACCTTTCACTTTGCCAGTGTCGAGAAGCTGTTCATCCCTTTGATGGTTTTCACCGGCGCGGCAATGGCATTCGCCCATGGCTCCAACGACGTTGCCAACGGTATCGGCCCGATGGCGGCGGTCATCCAGCTTATCGAGACCAAGGCCGTGACGGCCAAGTCGGCGGTCACCCCCTTCATGCTGCTCCTTGGCGGTGTGGGCATCGTGGTGGGTCTCGCGACCTACGGCTACAAAGTGATGCAGACCATCGGGACCAAGATCACCGAGCTGACGCCGACCCGTGGCTATTGCGCCACGGTCGCGGCTTCGGCCGTGGTCGTCATGGCCTCCGGTCTCGGCCTGCCCGTCTCAACCACCCACATCGCCGTTGGGGCGGTCATGGGCGTGGGTATCGCCCGTGGTATCGGTGCCCTGGATATGCAGGTGATCGGCGGCATCGTCCTCTCCTGGTTCGTCACCGTGCCCGTGGGCGCCATCCTGGCCGCGATCACTTTCTGGATCCTGAACGCGATCTTCGGCTGACCAAAACCGGGAACACGTGAGCCCTCGCAACGAGGCAACGCGTTCGGTGTCTGCAGACGGTCCGCCTCGTGCGGGCCGTCTGTCTTGTCCGATCGCTGAAACCCCGGGTATGCCGCCAGCCATCCCAGCCGTTGACGAACGCGTTCGGCCAGATCGGCGCCACTCAAACGCCCGCGCACCCCGCCGGGCAGCGCCTCGTCGGCGATGGGCGGGATAAAGCGTGCGCGCAGCGCCCGCCAGCACCGAGTGGTTGGAAACGCCTCACGCCACCAGCGCTGCCAACGGGCAGTCGTCTGCGGCCACCGGTCCAGTTGCTCGATCGACTGCCGACGCCGTCGATCGGTCAACCCGTGGCGCAACGCCGTCACCAGGATGACGATCACCCCCAGATAGACCTTGCGGCCGAAAAAGCGCACCGACGGTGGCGTGGTGCGCCGCCGGCAACCGTCACGGGCACAGCAGAAGCCCAGTCGGCGTTGATAGTCGGGACTTTGGAACTCACCCAGGCCGCGTGGCTTGCGCGGGTATTCGGCCGCGTGCAAGCGGCCGCCACAGTAGCGACAGCCGGCTTGGCCAGCAGCGGGTGCTGCCGGCTATGGCAACGGGCACCGGCAAGACCTGCACCACCTTCCAGTCGCCATCGAGCAAGTGCCGGAGGCTGAGCCAGGCCTGAGAGATCGATATGCTTATCTGTTGGCGCTTGGCATAACCCCGTCTGGTTTGAGAGCGAGTGCTTTGACTATGTGGAAGGGATACTGCGGCACGCCAAGAACGATATTGCGGGTAGCGATAGATGCGATTGACAAGCGGTCGTTCCCCGTACGATCCCTATCGCTGCCAGCCCGGCTATTCACGCACGACTGCCGGAACCACACTGTCGGCGAAATCGTCGACAGCACTCGTCCCTTCCAGTCAAAGTCGTGCAGCCTGTGTTCCCCTTCCATCTTTGATGCTCGACCATCCGCGATATCGGGTGACTGAGTGGGAGGACCGTCAGGATTCGTGGCTGGGGAGTGCGGGAGGCAGACGGCAAAACCCCTGGGGAGCTACGTCCAGTGCATCGTTGAATTTGCTGGAGAGGTTCTGGAAGGCGATGAGGCCGGTGAGCTCGACCAATGCGTCGTCGTCGAAGTGTTCCTTAACCCGTGCCATGAGTTTGTCGTCAACACGGAGTTCCGAGTGGGTAACGACCTCGGTGTACTCTAGGGCGACCCGCTCGATTTGATCGAAAAGCGGGCTCTCCTGCCATTCCCGCAGGGCCTCGATCTTGTTTTCCGGAACCCCGCGCTTCTCCAGCGTCGCCGAGTTGATGTCAACGCAGAACTCACAGTGGTTGATCTGGGAGACTCGAACCGCGATCAGGGATCTCAAAACCGGGGAGAGTGGCGAGCCTTTCCGATCCAACGCCCCGTACAACAGAGCCAGGGTGGCGAACACCCACGGCGAGCGCCCCCACAGCATCCCGGGCGCCAGGACCTTACCGTAACGACGTTTCTGGTTCCAGAAGAACAGGCGGATGAACCAGGGATACTCTTTGGCGGGCTTGGTGTTGGCGTGCATGAGGTTCTCGTTACGGTTGGTCTGAAAAAGAGAAAGACCGGATTCAGTCGATCTCTTCACCAATTGGCAGATCGGCGGACTTGCATTCGCCGATAGTCCGGCAGACTGCCCGGCCCGGGATTTTTTCTATGCAATAGTCGATGGGTCCGGGCAGGTGCGTCGCGCGTCTCCAGCACCCAGGGCATCGATACTTTGCATTTCATCATTGCTGAGCTCGAAGTCGTAGATGTCGCGGTTCTCGGCCATGCGCTTCTCTTTCGAGGTCTTCGGTAGTGCGGTGCGACCGCTCTGCACGTGCCAACGCAGTACAACCTGCCCCGGGGTCTTGCCATGCTGTGCGGCAATGGTTCCCAGTACGGTGTCGTTTAGCATGCCGAAGGCGCCGCTCGCAAAAGGCGCATAAGCGGTCACCACGATGCCCTGTTCGTTGCAGAAAGATTCCAGCTCAGGATCACGGCAGTATGGATGGATCTCGACCTGGTTGACGGTGGGACGAAGTTCCGGCTCCGGGACGTCTTCCATGAGCTGACGCAGGTGAGAGATTGTGAAGTTAGACACTCCGATGGCGCGTGCGGCGCCTTTATCGGCGATCTCGCAGAAGGTACGCCAGATGGTGGCGCGAGCTTGGCGAGGGAAGTTGGGGTCTGCACTGCCCGGTTGACCAAAGCCCCCGGGCCAGTGCATCAGCAGCAGATCCACATAGCCAAGACCCAGGTCGTCGAGGGTGTCGACCATGTCGTCACGGACCTTCTGTGCGATGTCGTCGACCTTGTCGAAGTCCCAGGTCCGGCGGTGCGAAATGTTGATATGCGGTGGCGCTGCTGGGTGCGCGAGCTTGGTGGTGATGAACAGCTCGTTGCGTGTCAACTCGCCGGCGCTGAAGCGCTGGCCGAGCAGCGTTCCAACAATGCGCTCGGTAGCGTATACCCGTGCACCATCAAAGGCTCGGTAGCCGTTGTCGAGTGCCAACGAAACGGCCCGCCAGGCCTGTTCGGGCTGAAAACCCTGGAACTCATTGGCGCCCACCCAATCGCCGAAGGCACAACCAAAGGCCAGGGTGGGCATGGTGACGCCATTGTGCAGGGTGACCATTCGCGCGTGATCCGTTGTTGCGTTCATAACGTTCAAGCCTTCTAGTGATGAGAGAGAGGGAGGCAATAAGTGGTTGGCACAAATATTCGCATAAATAATAGACTCGCGGCTAACTTGCCGACAGCCCTCGTTCCTATCTCTGTATCTCCGCAGAAGCCGCAGAGAATCCAATCCGGGCGGCACCTCTGGCCGAACCGTCTCCTGGGGCAGTGGCTCAAGGGGGCGTCCTGGTGTTTGCAAAGGAATTCAGACGATTATCAAGCAATGGGTGGGGAATGCCCACCAGGTGCCTACGGGAGAAGCGAGTGGGTCGCATCGGTCTTCGCGGCGGTTGAGATTGTGACACCGGATGCTAAAAATTGCGGTCGCACGGGAACTACCGGAGTGCTGCATCTCTCTTAGGTGGCATACCCAAAATTAGCGCCTATACTTCGTCGTATGCCCTCGAACCCGAACAAACCGCTTGCTGTATTGCTCGCACTCATTGTGGCATTCGTCCCAATGGGTAGTGCCTTGGCGGCCAGTCATGCCTGTGCGGGGGGGAGCGGCGATGTGACCGCGATGGATCACATGCAGCATTCTGGTGACGCGACGATTGCCAGCGGTGATTTTGCGGGTTCAGACTTCTTCGGTTCCTGCCACGAGTGTTCCGGTGACTGTTGTGCGGGGAACATGTGCTCGGCAAATGCTTGCGGGGCCTCGGCTGCCCTGGCCGCCATTGGCAGTGTACATGTAAGCGCTGCGCATGGCGTTCTTCACGAAAATCGTGGTGATTCGACCATCAGCAATCGCCAGACTCCCCCCTTCAGACCTCCCCGCGTCTGACTTTCTCGAACTGATTCAGGTCGTCGGCCCTGATGGGTCGGCCAATGCCTTGGCGTGCGTCCGGGCACTGTGGTTCACATGGGAAGTCAAAAAAATGTCGAAAGTTTACGTGCCTCCACTGAGTGGAGTCTCGCTGTCGCGTCGTCGCTTCGTTCAGGGTCTGGCAGCCGGTGGAGTATTGCTGGGGATGGGTCTCAATCCTGGCATAAGTCGCGCCGAGCAGCTGCGCGCCCGCATGGGGCCACAGGTCCTCAGTGGGTCCCGGTTTGATCTCGCCTACAGCCCCACGCCGGTCAATTTCACCGGCAAGGACCGGTTTGCAACTGCGATCAATGGATCCGTGCCCGCACCGGTTTTGCGCTGGAAAGAAGGCGACACGGTCACGCTGAACGTGACCAATAATCTCGCCGAGGACACCTCTATCCATTGGCACGGCATCATCCTGCCGAGTTCACAGGATGGCGTGCCGAACATCAGTGATGGTTTCAAGGGGATACCACCGGGCGAGACTTTCACCTACCGCTTCCCGCTCATACAGAACGGTACCTACTGGTACCACAGCCATTCGGGATTCCAGGAGCAGACAGGGGCCTATGGGGCGATCGTCGTTGATCCGAAGGAGCCGGAGCCGTTTTCTTACGAGCGCGACTATGTCGTAGTGCTGTCGGACTGGTCGGATGAAGACCCCCATGCCATCTACGCTAAGCTGAAGAAGCTTTCCCATTACTACAATTTCCGCGAACGCACTGTCGGTGAGGCATTGGCAGAGATCGAGGAAAAAGGCTGGAGCGGTTTCTGGGCCGACCGTGGCATGTGGAACGAGATGCGAATGTCGGACCGCGATATCTCAGATGTTACCGGCTACACCTACACCTTCCTCATGAACGGTGTCACGCCTGCTGATGGTTGGCTTGGCCTGTTCAAGCGCGGCGAGCGCATCAAGCTGCGATTCGTCAACGCCGCGGCCATGACTTTCTTCGACGTGCGTATCCCCGGCTTGAAGATGACTGTCATCGCTTCAGACGGCCAGTATGTCGAGCCGGTCAGTGTCGATGAGTTCCGCATCGGCGTGGCAGAGACTTATGACGTGCTGGTCGAGCCGCATGACGACCGCGCGTACACGGTCTTTGCCCAGGCGATCGATCGTTCGGGGTATGCGCGGGGCGCCCTGACGCCTGATCCCTCCCTGGTCGCCGAGGTACCGAGCTTGGATCCAGCGCCGATTCTGTCTCATGGAGACATGGGCATGGCCATGGATCACAGCATGCACGGCATGGATCACGGTCAGAGCAACATGGGCGGCATGGACCATAGCCAACACAGCACGGGCGGCATGGACCACAGCCGACACAACATGGGCGGCATGGATCATAGCCAACATAACATGGCGGGAATGGACCACAGTCAGCACGCCATGGGGCAGACGCAGAATCCGGCGATGGGGGGCGGTCCGGCAGGCCACGGCAGCGCCAAGCCTGTTTCCTACGACGAAGTGCGCATGGGTCCCCAGGTCGACATGTTGGCAGATGCCGCCCAGTACCGTCTCGATGACCCGGGTATCGGCCTGCGCAACAACGGCCGTCGAGTCTTGACCTATGCCGATCTGTTCCGACTGGGGCCGACCGACGACCCTCGTGAACCGCAGCGGGAGATCAACCTGCATCTCACCGGCAACATGAGTCGCTACATGTGGTCGATGAACGGTATCAAGTTCGCGGATGCGGAACCCCTGCCCCTCAAGTACGGCGAGCGGGTACGCATCAACCTGATCAACGACACCATGATGAATCACCCCATCCATTTGCACGGCATGTGGAGCGACATGGAGACGGGTGACGCCAAGAAGATACCGCGTAAGCACACGGTCATCGTCCAGCCAGGCGCAATCCTCAGTTATCTGGTTACAGCCGATGCGATGGGAGGATGGGCCTACCACTGCCACCTGCTCTACCACATGCCCGGCATGTTCCGGAAAGTCGTGGTCAGTTGAGGAACGATAAAAATGAGAACAGCAATTTGTGGATTGATGGCGTTGGCGGTGTTGCCGACTAGCGCATTGGCGGCAAGCAGGGACGATCCTGTCCTAGCCAAGGTGATGATTGACCAGTTGGAGGTGCGATCGACCGACGGCCCGGACCCCTGGGTGTTGGATGCGCAAGCCTGGATCGGTCAGGACCTGAACAAGCTGTGGATCAAGACCGAGGTGGAAAAGGTCGGTAGCGCGACCGAGGAGGCGGAGCTCCAGGCCCTTTACAGTCGTGCCATAGCGCCCTACTGGGACTTTCAAGTCGGTTGGCGACACGATTTCAAACCGGACCCCTCCAGGGACTGGCTGGCCGTGGGTGTTGAAGGTCTTGCACCCTACTGGTTCGAAGTCGATGCCGCCGTGTTCATCGGTGGCAACAGCCAGGTTGCGGCCAGGATCGAGGTGGAATACGAGTGGATGTTCACCCAGCAATGGGTTTTGTCACCTGAGCTGGAGGTAAACATGCACAGCGAGGACGACGAGTCCACGGGTGTCGGCTCCGGTGTGTCGGATCTCGAACTTGGCCTCCGCCTGCGTTACGAGGTCCGTCGCGAGTTTGCCCCCTACATCGGCGTCAACTGGACCAAGCTGTTCGGGAATACGGCGGACTTTGCACGCGAGGAAGGCGAAGACACCGACGATTTTCAAGTTGTCGTTGGCGTGCGCGCCTGGTTTTGAGCACAAATGACGTTAGTCAGGAGATGAAAGACATGAACCAGAAAATACTGGCGATGGGTATTGCAATGTTGATACCAGTAGGCGCCATCGCTGCCGGTTCGCACAGCGGTGGGCATCATGGACACGCGGAATCGGCTGCGGTCCAGCAAAGTGGAGATACCCATGATGCGGGGCACGCCGGAATGCATGCAGGCAACGTCGGTGCGCCGGCAACTGCGGATGCAGTCAGCCGGACTATCCGTGTAGACCTACTCGACACGATGCGATTCGCGTTCGATGCGCCATTGGACCTGAAGCACGGTGAAGCCGTACGGTTCGTCGTCACCAACCGTGGGCAAATTCGGCATGAGTTCTCGATCGGTAGCGCCGACGAGCAGGATGCTCACCGCGCAACGATGCGCAATATGCCGAACATGGTGCATGACGACCCCAACGCGGTGACGGTCGATCCGGGTCAGACGCGTGACCTGCTCTGGCGCTTCGACGGCGATCAGCCTGTGGTGTTTGCATGCAACATTCCCGGCCATGCCGAGGCCGGGATGGTGGCTACAGCGACGTTGAAACCTTAGGAGGAGAACGGGCCACGGCCGGTTAGACCGGCGATGGCGGCGTTGCAGGTGATGTAGATGAAAAAATTTGTCTTTTTACTGGGTGCAGCTGTTGCCTTGTCCGCATGCGAACGCGAGCAACCAGCCCCAAAGGCTCGCTGGACCGACACGGCAGCACCGGCGGGCGCTCCGTTCACGACGCGCTGGTACACACGCGAACAGGTGGCGGCTGGCGCAGACTTGTACGCGCAAAACTGCGCAGGCTGCCACAAGCCGAACGCCGAGGGTACG
>CBDUNM010000106.1:0-18259 GCA_965368585.1 uncultured Chromatiales bacterium
GGGAAGCAGCAGCCGAGCCTCTATCAATGTACCCACGGCGTGTCACTGAAAGCTTTACCCGGCAGGAGGCACTGGAAACGCGAGGCTTTATTTGTGGTTCTTTTAATAATATACCCTGGCTCAAGGCTCGATCATCTCCAGTTCGGCGCGAAATGTGTTGAGAATGGTCTGCCAACGGGCGTCATTCCATACCCCGACGCGGTCGTCCTGCCGATTCAGCACATGAGTAAGATCGATAGGTTCGCTCAGGTTTTCCAGAAGGCCCAGGCTCCAGTTCGGAAAATCCCGCTTACGGACCGGTCTGATCACCACGGTGTGGATGTCATCGTGTCGGGCATCTCGTAAAATGTCCGCATACAAGATCAGAACAGCGCTTTCTTCCCCTTCGATAACCTGTAAATAGGCGCCCTGGGCGCAATACAACATTCCCGTAATCTCAGTTGCGCGATTGCGCCGGCTGGCATCGGCCACCATGGCCCTTAATCTATCGCCAACAAGTGGAACGGTCGCGTGACTCGTATAGATGATCTGTAACAACGCCATTTGAAGCATTCACCTTCAGTGGACATTATGTCTGTGCACGACAGACCGGGGGATTACGCCGAGCAACTTGATTGCGGGAGACTATCGGCGCACGGTTGCCCTATAGGCTGTCTGCGCAGCAGATAGTTCAACTTGGTTCCTTTCTCCGTATCATTCGGCTCATATATCGCGTATGACCCCGATCTCGCCGTCATCGATCGCCTCGCAGAGCTGTGCGTGATCTTGTTTGGTGATATCCGCATAGCGATCGGCGTATGCGACCATGACGTCGTCGAAGGCTCCGTCCTCGCCGATGTACCCTCGGATCATCATTGCGTCTCCCGAACGCGCATGCGCGAAGGCCAGCGCCTTGCCGCACAGGCCGGCATAGGCCGCCAGCCGCTTGGGTCCGAGTTCCTCGATATCAATCTTGCCTTTACCGTCCCACAGTTGGCGGAAGTAGAAGTCGATTTCTTGTCCATCCTTGTCTTGCCTGCGTGCCCAACCCAGCAGGATGTCGCTGGTTGCCTGGATCAGGCGTTGGCCTTCGACGACACGTTGTCCCGCCTGCTCAAAGGTACTGGCCCCAAGGTAAGGTTCGAGCACGGATGAGGTTGCCTGCTTGAACTGCAGGAAAAGAGGCGTGCCGTCTCCGGCCTCGAGCAGCACAATAAGGCACCGGGTGCCGACGCTGCCGACCCCGACGACCTTTTTGGCAATGTCCACCACTGAGAATCTGTCGAGCAAAATGCGCCGATCCAGCGAAAGGGTCTCACGGTAGCGGGCCAGGAGTTTATCGAAGTCGCCCGACTCGGTAACGGCGGTCTCGTCGTCCATGCGCACGATCAGCGGCGGATCCGCGACTATCACGCGTCGCCCGTCGACGACGTCGGTCAGCTTGTTGAAGGCGCGCAGGCTATTTTTGCGGGCGGCCTTTTCGAGAACCTCCTGTTTCCACTTCCGATGCCGTTTGCCATACCGCTCGATACGTGTCAGTGCGGTCTCAGATTCGATGCGGTAATAGTGAAGGGCCAGCGGGCCGAGTTCCGAGGTTTCGCGGATGAACGTGCGGTAGTTGCGCATGGCAGACCGCGTGGCAGCACGCGCCTTGTTGGCGGAGAAACTGTTTGCGCGCCCAGATACTGTGATGCTTGCTGCCAACCGTTTGACGTCCCATTCGAAGGGGCCGGGCAGGGTCTCGTCGAAGTCGTTCAGATCGAAGACCAGTTCCCGGCTGGGTGCGCAATACCACCTGAAGTTGCCGAGGTGGGCGTCACCACAGAGCTCGACCCGCAGGTCGGTCCTGGCGCCGGCCGCCAGATCACTGGCCATGACGGCTGCGGCTCCGCGCAGGAAGGTGAACGGGGTGCGGCTCATACGGCCGTAACGCAGAGGAATGAGTTCGCTGAGCCGCGTTTCGTCCTGTTCTTTCAGTATGGTGAGTGGATCGCTACGGCCGGCTTCGGGGGCAGCCTCGGTATGGGCCTCCAGGGGTGCGTTCTCCCGCCTTGACCTCCCGACATCGTATCGACGGCTGGGAGCGGCCCTGAGGTAGGCCAATTCGCTTTCGGATTCGAACAGGGATCTGGGCATGTAACCTCCACGCGAGGCATGTTACCGAAAATGTCGCCGTAATATTGCAGGGGCAAGCGGCGGATGCAAACTTACCGGGCAGTTGATGAACGGCGCCGCGCCCTCCACCCCTTCGAAGCCAGTGCTGTGCGCTGTGCAAATCCGCTCCGGGCGGATTCGTCGGCTGATCACCCTGTCCGCTCCCGTTTGCGGAAGAGATTGGCGGCATCTCAACATGCCATCTCCCGCATGGGCCGGCTTCGTCGAAGCAGCCAACCCTGCGCATAACAAGCCAGCGCCAATCGCACGCGAGCCCGTTTTTCTTGTCTCTTCGGTCATCGATGTCGCTGATCCGGTGCCCCGGAAACTGGCACGCAAACCGAGCTTCGCGTTGCGAAAGTACTCAGCCAGCGCCCGCACCGAGCGCTCGTATTGACCGATACTCGAAGCGGCCATGGCGTTCGTGATGCGGACCACGGATTGGAGATCTCTGGCGCTGTCGGTCTTTCAGCGAAGATTCGCCGCGCTATCGCTCATACCTGCTCCATCGGCTCGCGCCTGCGCAGGAAGCGAGCAAGCGATTGGCGGGCAGTTGCGATAACCGCGTTGCGATCCTCGGCGGTCAATTGTTCAGCGGTACTCAATCGCGCGCGCCGCGCCGCAGGGACCTCCGCTGCCGACTTGCGGAGAGCCTGTTCGGCGTCGGCCAGTTCGAGGTCGCCGGCCACCGCGCGGTAGGCCGCCCGCTGCGCCTTGCCGCCGACGCGCGCAACCGGTTTGCCGACATCGACCGCGGGCAGAACGCCCAGTTCGAACAGCGACGGCGAGAGGCAGATCTGCCCATCCGTGATGGAAATCGGGTTGGTCGGAATGTAAGCGGAAATGTTCTGGGCATCGGTCCCGACGAAGGGCAGGTCCGTGAGCGACCCACCCCCTCGTTCCTCGCGCAGGTGCATCGCCCGTTCCGCTAGCCGGGAATGAATATAGAAGATGTCGCCGGGGAAGGCCTCGCGCCCGGGGGACGGTGCAGCAACGGAAAAAGCTGACCGTACGCGCGCGTGGAGCCAGGTCGTCATACACGATCGGCACGTCGCGACCCGCTTCCGAAAATGCTCCGCGATGCTGGTCGCGGTGTAGGGCGCGATGTAGCCGAGACCCGGCGGGTCGTTGTCCTCGGTCACCGCCACGACGCTGTATTTCAGCGCACCCTTGTCCCGCAAGTTGTCCACGGCCTTCGCCACGGCGGAAGCGCGCTGGCCAATGGCGCAATAGACACCGTGCACATCTTTTCCGCGTTGGTTCGAGATAGTGTCTATCGCTAGGGCGGTCTTGCCTGTTTGCCGGTCGCCCAGAAGCAACTCGCGCTGGCCGCGCCCGACGGGAATCAGCGCATCAACGACCTTCACGCCGGTCTGGAGCGGCACGGTGACGGGTGCGCGGCCCATAACGGGCGCCGCGGGGCGTTCGATGGGCGGGCGCTCGCTGGCGGGGCACCGGCCCGCTGCCATCGAGGGGTCGACCGAGCGGGTCGATGACACGTCCCGGCAATCCGTCGCCAACGGCCACGTCCATGACCCGGCCCGCGCGCGCGACTTCGTCGCCTGCGTGCAGGTGCCAGTATTCGCCGAGCGGCACGCCCGCCACCGACGCCGGCGGCGCCGAGAGATCATTCCTCGTCATCTTGCTGTTCGTCCCGCATTGCTCTGTCCTTCTTGGTGACCCAATGCCATGCATTCAAGCAGCCGATTGCGAGTGTGTCGCCCCATCGAACAACTATCCCGCCGGTTGCGCCAAGCTCCTACCGCGCCTGGGCGCCGCAGCACACGGGCAACGCGGGGGAGGATAAGCGCCATGGCGATTCACGCATTGTCGCATCCACGTCAGCAGGGGCCTGAGTATTGAGTTTTCGCCTCACGACGAACTGAAACTGACCGCGGCCCGTCCTGACGGGCGACCGCCGTGAGCAAACGCGGCTTGCCGCAACCAATCGCGGTACCGGGTCAGGCGCCCGCTCGAGCGGCCCCCGGCTCGCTTGGGGACTGGCGTACACGTGGCCAGTCCTGGTGGCACGGCAACTAGGCGCCTGGACAGCCAACGAGGGGCCTCCGGGTAGCGAACGCTGCTTCCCTGCTGCCCTCTGGTCGCCGGCTTTTCTGGCTTGCAATGTTCAGCTGACAGGTTTCTCGGCCTGGCTTTCCGTCGGTTCAACCTGCCAGAGGTTTTTCCCGGACAACCCGGTAGGCCGCCATGCCGCGATGGAGAAACGCATACGCCGATCCCCGCAAAGTGAGCCGGAATCGTCGGTACAGCACCTCACGCCAGTGTCGCATCACTGGTTGCTGTCCCACATCACGTTGCATTTTGCCTTGGCCGCGGCCTTGAGCAATTCGATCAGAGGCAAGGCGCGGTGCGGCAGACTGACAGCAGGTTCGTCGTCGTCTCCTTGCGCCGATTCTTCGGACTCAGGCAACTGCTCTTCTGCCTCGATTGCAGCCTGCAGACGCTCCAGCGCCGCTTGAATGTCTTCCGCAAGAAGTGCGCTGGGCACTGTACCGCTGTGCCCCATCATTTTAAGCAGTCGCACTGCCACGTCGCCGAACATCGTGATGTCCGCATAGGCAGGACAGGAAAAGGTTACTAGCATAATTGCATACTCTCTTCAGTTACGCGCGCCGACGAGGTCGACTGGTTCCATAGTAAATCCCAGCATACGTGCAACGCTAGGCATGTTGCACCAGTATCCGGGATGATCGCGCCGGCCAGTCACGTCATCCGGCGTCGTCCGTGCGGAGGTGTAAAGACCGCAGTCCTCACTCTTTTTCTGGAGATGTCCCCGACGTGGTCGGCCGCCTCGGGAAGGCTGAAACGCGAAAGATGTGTTAAAAAATTTGAAAAGACTGCTCGAGCGTTGACGCAGTTTGCGACCTGTGCGCCCCACCACTCGCCCGTCGACACACCTCTTGACGAATTCTCGACCGGTAAAATTTACCGGGTTGTTTTCATGACGCTGCGCCGACCGTACCGATGTCCGTTGGCGAACCGTGGCCAATCGTCCCGCGGAATGGTGCACTGGCAAGCCGATAGATATGCGTCCAATACGCACTAAAACCTGACAGGACCGATACGTGAAACAGCTCATGGGATCCGACAACAGCGGGGATGAGCACGGGGAAACGGCAAAGCGCCAACACGGCGCCAACCGCGCAGGCTATCGAACCCGCCAGGATTGGTTTGATGTGCGCAAAGCGGAACCGCCGGTATAGGAAACGGGCTGAAAACGCCCCAACCAACCGAGTGCAACGTAGGGTGAAAGACGCGCCCACTCTGGGAACAAGAAAGACTGAGTAGGGGAGATTCTGTTTCCGCTAAATAGACGGCGAACAATCGTCAGCGCATAACGCAATGCGAAAGCATGCCGATCGGTCCTACTAGAGATCTCACCGGATTGAAGTTGAAGAGCGCTCGTTTGTCCTATGAGCCCGCAAGCATTCTTAACTCAATCGAAAAGACACTCTGTAGTGCGCTTGCTCGAAAATTCCCGTGTGAATTCAAATCACTGCGCGATCATCTGCCCACCCGGTAAGATTTCCGGGCCATCGTTGCAGCCAGCCGTAACATCCGGCTGGCTGTCAATCCGTGCTGTTACTGCCGGTAGGGTGTAGCAGGCGCTAGCGCCGGTGGGGCACCGTAACCGCCTTGGGGACCGGGAGCAACGACACCGGGCTGAGCCATCCCCGGATAGCCCGTCCCGGGGTACCCCATACCTGGACCACCGTAACCCATGCCAGGTGCGCCATAGCCGTATCCCGGGTAACCCATACCCGGATAGCCGTATCCCGGGCCTCCATAGCCGTAGCCAGGATATCCGTACCCACGGCCATAACCTCGACCGTAGCCACTGCCGCGGCCACGGCCGGACATGTTCATGTCCATGTCGCCGAACATATCGCCCATCCCGTCGCCCATGCCGCTCCAAGGACCGCCGCCGCCCCATTGGGCACTGGCAGATTGAAAAGCCAGAATGGCGGGCAGTGCAACGGCAAGTGAGATGAGGCTCTTCCGTAAAGTCATAAATTTCATTTGTTGACTCCGATTGATCAAATTCATTAGTCAGTCGCCGCACCATTGTTCTTGAGCCTTTGAACGGGCGGGCATCGCGTGCACTCCCAGGCATCTGACCGATGGTCGGTCGACTATTGAGACTGCAAGTTCGCGGTTGCCGGCCGCGCGCCTTGGGATATGGCGCAACCGTTAAACCGCTTAGGGCATCAGACACCGAAACAATACGCAGCCGCTCGTCTGCTTTCCGACTTGTCTGGAAGCACCACTGAGGCCAGTCACAGATAGACCCGGAGGAGTTTGCGGAGCAAGGAGGGAAAAAATTCGAACCATTACAAACTACGCTAACTCGGACGGTATTACAAGCCAAGCAGGGATAAGCAAACACTAAATAACAGGACACGCGTTAGTAAAGCCTCGTGTCGGGTGAAGGTTCAAGTGGCCGTTTGCTGCAGGGAACCAGCAGCCGAGCTGGCATGAATGTATTCATGGTGTGTTACTGAAAGCTTTACCGGGCAGGAGGCACTGGAAACGTGAGGCTGTATTGGTGATTCTCTCAATAGGTGCGACGAACTGCATACAAGGCGCGGACGTGCCGACCCGCACCTCAACGATCAACAACGCGAACTGACCGACTGAACCGACGTAGCTTCCGGCCTGTCATCCACGACTGTCGCCGCGCGAGGTTACTCAGCGATGACAGACCCCTGTCGTCATATATTCCCTGCAATGGGATCAATGCAGCTTACGTCCGGAACCGCAGCAATGGTTGTACGTCATTGCGCTCCCGCTGGGCCAAGGCGCATTGCGTCCCACCTGCGACTTTGCTGCAGCCTGCTTCTGAGGGGTCGACGCCCCGGTTGTCCCAGCGCCTTCTCGATGAGGCAGTCAGTGAGCATGCAGGGCATGGACCGTCGGTTCGATCTTGCCGGACCACTGCGCATGCACCGCCGCCTCGTCGTCCGCCGCATCCAGTTCGGCCCGGCCTTATTATCAGCGGACCCTATGCGCCGTCTGTGACGCGATGGTCGCACGAGCATGCAGGTAGATTTCTATCCCGCTGCGTCTAGGCTTATTTGAAAAGATACTCGCTTTCATTCTCGCCGCTTGAGGAAGCTCAACCATGAAGGGAAGTTACGCTTTTCGACCCGCGACGGCGCTGTTGCCGGCGGCTCCGTTGGCCAGCTGGCTGGCGCTGCTGGCCGCCTTGATTGTCGCCCCCCCGCTCCTCGCGCAGGAGGCTATCCTGGAAGGGGATCGCAGTATTCCCGCCGAGGCAAAGAACGGCATGGTGGTCACCAGCCACTACCTGGCGACCGACGAGGCACTCAAGGTATTGGCACAGGGCGGCAATGCGGTCGATGCAGCCGTGACGGCAGGGTTTGCGCTGGCGGTCACTCAGCCAAGGTCGGGCAATATCGGAGGCGGCGGATTCATGCTCATCTCCTCGGAGCAGAAAGATGAGGTGGTCGCGATCGACTATCGCGAAAAAGCCCCGGCCGCGGCCAGTCGCGACATGTTTCTCGCGGCGGACGGTAATGCGGACGCGGAATTGAGCCGCTATTCGCACAAGTCGGCCGGGGTCCCCGGCACCGTGGCAGGGCTGGCGCTGGCGCTGGAGAAGTACGGCAGCATATCGCTGGCAAAGGCACTGGAACCTGCGATCAGGCTGGCGCAGGAGGGATTCATCGTGCCAGGTCGTTTCAGCGACGGAATCAAGAGCGTTGCCGACCGGCTGCAGAAGTACGAGTCCAGCCGCAAGGTTTTCTTCAAACCGGATGGCAGTGGCTACCAGCCGGGAGAGCGCTTTGTGCAGAAGGATCTGGCAGCGACCCTGAAGCGGATTGCGCAGCAGGGCAGCAAAGGCTTTTACGAGGGCCGCACCGCCGATCTCATCGTCGCGGAGATGCAACGCGGGGGAGGACTGATCACCCACCAGGATCTCATAAACTACCAGCCGGCGGTTCGCCAGCCGGTGCATGGAACCTACCGGGGCTACGACATCTACTCGATGAGTCCGCCGAGTTCCGGGGGCGCCCATATCGTTCAGATCCTCAATATTCTGGAGGGGTTTCCCATCGGTTGGACGGGGCACAACTCGGCGGAAACCATCCATCTGATGGCGGAGGCGATGAAGCGCGCTTTCGCCGACCGCTCCGAGTATCTGGGCGATTCGGATTTCGTGCAGGTACCCATCGAGGGATTGACCTCCAAGGCCTATGCGGAAGCACTGCGCGGCACCGTCAGCCGGGGGCGGGCGACCGCCAGTGCAACCCTGTCGCCGGGCAATCCAGCACCCTACGAGAGTAACGAGACCACCCACTTTTCTATCGTGGACAAATTCGGCAACGCGGTCTCCAACACCTACACTATCAACTTCAGCTACGGCTCCCATATCGTGGTCGATGGTGCGGGGTTTCTGCTCAACAACGAGATGGATGACTTCAGTGCCAAGCCAGGCGTGGCGAATGCCTATGGCCTGATCGGTGGCGAAGCCAACAAGATCGAGCCGAACAAGCGAATGCTCAGCTCGATGTCCCCGACTATCGTCAAACAGGGTGATAAAAATTTCCTGGTCACCGGCAGCCCCGGTGGATCAAGAATAATCACCACCACGCTGCAGGTATTGATGAACGTCATCGACCACCGGCTGAATATTCAGGCTGCGGTCAGCGCACCCAGGGTGCACCATCAATGGCTGCCTGACGAGATCCGGATAGAAGAGGGTATCAGTCGGGATACGGTGCGGCTGCTGGAAGGGATGGGGCACACAGTGACACGCAACTCGGCAATGGGTGCCAGCCAGAGCATCGTGGTGGGCGGTGACGGCACTCTGTACGGTGGTGCAGACCCGCGCCGCAGCACCTCCTCGGCCAAGGGCCTCTGAAGATCTCGATCCTGGCCCCTCCGATACTGCGCCTACCACCCTGTCAAACGCTTTACCGAAAGCGGGAGCGATACCCTGTATGGCTAGTCGAGTAATTCCTGTACGGTGTCGACGACACTGGATTTGTCCCATTTGAGCGCGCCACGATAGCCATATCGAACCCGATGCGATTTATCGAGCAGGTAGGTCGATGGAACGGCGTATACCTGCCACGCTTTGGCCGCTTCACTTGCAGTATCGAACAACACGGTGAAGTTGGGGGCGATGTCTAGCCTGTCGAAGAATTCGGCGACATGCGCCTGATGCTCGCCGATGTTGACGGCGAGCACCCGAAACGGTGTTTTCTCGAATCGTTCGGTCAAGCGCACTAACGAGGCGATCTCCTTGACACAGGGTCGGCACCAGGTAGCCCAGAAATTGACCAGCACCACCTCGCCCTCGTGGTCTTTCAGATCGACTATCCGGTCGCGTGCGTCAGGCAGCCGAAGCGCGGGGCTTTCGTTGCGATCGATTGGCACCAGGGTGCGATCGTTGTCGCTATCGACCGTAGCAGTCGAATTCATGCGCTCCGTCGCCGCGACCGCCTGTGTCGGCGTCGGCAGTTTGAGCAACAGACTGACCGCGTTTCGAACCCGTTCGCCGAGCAGATCGCGTTCTTCGGCTTCGCGCGGGTTCAACCGGTCGGCATCACGGACGTGTAAGCCACCCCGCACTCCCGGAAGGGGATGAAAAAAGACCGGCGCGCCACCTGTCTGCAACTGCTCGATGAGCCGTTCGCTATGCAGGTACTTGGTATTGAGTTGCGGCTGAAACAGATAGATCGGCAGGTTGGTCGCTCGCGTGATCGGCCGAAACACGGCTTGGTCGCCGATTTGTGTATACCCCTCGATCAGATGCGGATGATAGAAGAGCAACCCTTTGAGCGCGGTATTTCCCGGGTTTTCCAGCTGCCATTGGCGCGCCGCTTGCATCGCGAGTGCGGCGCCGCGGCTTTCGCCGCCGAGAACGATGTCTTGCCAGCCCTGCCGAACGGCGTGCTCGATGACTTCTTTTACATGCTGCGGCTCGAAGTCAGCGTAAGCATGGCGCCCCGTCGGGGCAAGATACGATTCATGCAGGTCGATCAGCCAATAGTCGATCCCTTCGCTCTGGATCGTTTGTGCAAACGACGTGTTACCCGGCCTGATGCCGTACTTCGAAGGTACCCAGATCAGCAGGCTCTTGTGCTTGGCCGGAAACTGCAGCACCTGCATGTCGAAGCCGGAGGGCAGGTTGATTTCGGTACGGGCCTCGGTCAGCCCTGGCTTACTGGTGAGCAGCACCATGCCGAGTATGAAGAGAAGAACCTTGCTTGTCGCTCCCCTAGAGCGGCAGGCGGTTGTGTCGCCAGCGGAGCCTGACGCCGCCCCCTGGACCTCGATTAATCGCCGATAGTGATGATGTGTGGCCATTGCGCCTTTGTCGGTCCGCCTGCGGGTGCTGTCTTCACTGGATTATACGGAACGGGCCGTGACGAGTTACCGCATCACCGGGGGTGTAGCACGAGAAAACTCCCGGCAACGCGAATCCGGGGCTGCGTTCTGGCCGGCGGAATCGTCGTCAGTGCGCGCTTGAATCTTTCTATCTGTGCAGAAAACGGGGAGAAACCTCGTCGCGCCATGGATCTAACCGCTTCACCAGGGCGGCGACGGTAGCGTGCTCGAGATCGTCGGGCGCCGGCGCGACGGTCTCCCGGCCGATGTCCGGACCCGCCATGTTTGAGCCCAGCCGCATCGTCGTCGCGATGGGAGGCGCCGGCTGCGACCCCTGGGAAAAGGCGCGGGCGCGCAGTGCCGGTGCGCTGACCAATGGTCAGGTGTCCAGTACCACGGGTTTGACGACCCCTTCGATCCGATGGCTTTGACCATCAACCCGACTTGCCTCTCCACGCTCGTGCAAAAAACTCCCGCCGCGACACGTCGCGCTGCCAGGGGCAATCCTTTTGTGCCTTGCGGATATTCTCGTCGCGGATCTTGATCACCCGGTCCCACGCCTGGAACACCTCGTCCGCCGACGCGTAGGCGTCCATGGACTGCACCAAGGGTTGTAACAGGTAGTGGCCCAGCACGGCATCGTAGTTGAGACTGGCCTGCTGGACGCCGTCCAGCAGGTTAAACTCGACCGGCGGCCCGATCACCACATAGGGCTTGCCGATGCGTTGTGTCGCCGACCACTCCTGCGGAATGGGCAGGTCCGGATCCTCGAAGGGTATATAAAGACGCGCCAGCATCCAGGGTGTCAGGATCAGGCAGACGTGCCAATGGTCGATGGTGCGATAGGCGCGGATTTGAATCGGTAGTCGGTCGTTAACGCCCAATTCGCCGCGGAAGTGTTGCTCGTACAGCTTCCGATGCATAGTAATCACCATCTGGCACAGCGTTTCCCGCTCGATTCGGCCTGCCCATGCTCTTTGCCAATTCATTCGCGATCGCTCCAAGAGTTGAAACCGGCGCGTCGGGTGAGGGCGTGTTCGCGCCTAAACTGACCTGCCATATATTTCCGCCGCCGATCGACACAACACACCGAACTGCGCACCCAGCGCCCGGTAGAGCTCCAGATCAGCCTCCCGTTGTAAATCGTCTGCGAACTGCGACAACCAGGGCTCCAGGTGCGCAGTCCAAAGCGTCTGCACCTCGTCCTGTTTGGCCTGCGAGATCAGGTAGGCCCAGCACTCGAGCGCGGTTCCCAGGTAGTCGGGCGGCATGTCCTTGGCCGACAGACCGAGGTCGCGGTAAAAACCGGCCAGGTCCTCAACCGCGCCGCCCGCCACGGCCTGCCCGCTGTAGGCCGATTTGAACGGGGGGCAGGCGGTTTTCGGATAACCGGTGACGAACAAGCGGGTATGTTCCGCCTGCCAATGCTCCAAAGGAATATGCGCCAAGTCCTCGCACGCCCTGTCCAGCCAACCGTGCTCGGCCCGTAGTTCGTTCAGCAAATCCGACGATTCGCCTTCGGGTGTGCCCAGCAATACCGCAAACAGCCGCAGTCGTTCGGGCGAAATCACGTCGTCGCTGACGGCATGCGCCACCGGCGAGGTACAGTTCGCGTCACCACGGTTGCGCATAAACGCCGGCGTACATGAAATAATGACGCAGCAGATAGCCACCCACCAGCACCAGGATCGACGCGGTCACGATCGGCACGTGGCTGGCCCACCCCTTGAGCACACCCTTCAATTCGAGCAGGAACGGTACGATCAGGCCGAACACGATAAAGCCATAGATCCACCCCATGTCGTTCCACAGAATCTCGAAGGACTTGACCGCCGATTCGCTACCCCCGCGCAGATACTGAAAGAAGGCAAAGATGATCAGGAGCTCGACACTGATCAGGATGAGGTCGACACGCTCGTACAGCACCCGGATGTGATCGTCTTCGCCCTCGTGGATCACCAGGTACATGAGCACCAACAGGAGCGCCATGGCGGTCGAGAAAGCCGACACGGTGAACAGCAACGGCACGGCGGGATTGTGCCACAGGGCAACGGCCGGGAATTGCTGTAGCAACAGCCCCGTATAGACCGCTACGCCGACCGCGTTGACGGTGGCAAGCCAACCGATGACCTTGCGGTAGCGGCGAATAAAATCGGCCGCAACGACGTAGAGCTTCCAATCCAGAACGTGCTTGACGACCGGCAGCTTGCGCCAGAATGCCGACTCGCGCATATAGGGCATGGCGTACACCACGGCCCAGACCATCATCCAGGTGATGAACTGGGTGCCCCAGGCGATCAAGGCGCCCGGGTTGCGCAGCACCGCCAACGGGTTCATCACGTGGATCACGGCCATATGGTCCAGCAGGTGCAGAAACAACAAGGCCGATCCCAAGGACAACAGCGCAACACCTGACCAGGCGCCCCAGAGCACCAGATTGGAGTGCGGTTTGATATACATATCCGTGAGGAAGGTCACCGCCACGGTCGCGGCACCCAAGCCGCCGAAGTAGAGGTAGATGGCAAACCACCAGGTCCAGGTGTCCTGGGTGTAGAAGTTCATGGTCGCGTCCACGTCAGACCCTCCTCTTCAGATCATCGATGTAGTAGACGTTGGGCCGCGTGCCCAGGTGCGGCAGCAACGGTCGCGCCACACCACTGGCCACCATCTGAGTGATCGGATCGTTGGGGTCATCCAGGTCGCCGAACATGCGCGACTCGCCGACACAGGTCTCCACACAGGCGGGCTTCAGCCCTTGCAGTACGCGGTGGTCGCAGAAGGAGCACTTGTCCACGCTCGGGCGCCGTCGGCGGTAATCGTTGCCGTAAAACTCCTTTCCCTGCCGGACATCGGCATAGGTGACTTCGACCCGCGCATCATAGGGACAGGCCATGGCGCACGCCTGGCAGCCCATGCACAGATCTTCGTCGACCGCCACGATGCCGTTATCCATCTTGTAGGTGGCACCGGTCGGGCACACCGTCATGCAGGGCGGGTTGTCGCAGTGATTACACAAGCGCGGGAAAAAACGCCGGTGCACGTCGTCGCCGGAGCCGATTTCCTTGTCGTGCACATAGGTGCGCCATTTCCGGGTGTCCCAGACCGGCGTTTGATTCTCCATCGCGCAGGCGGCCATGCAGGCGTTGCAACCCACGCAGGTGTTAAGGTCGATGACCATGGCGTAGTGTGTCATGTCGTATTCCTCCCCTAGGCCTTGGCCACACGTAGCGTAAATTCCTGCGAACGAAAACCGGCCACGACCGGCTCCACCTGATAGGGCACCAGCTTATTGGTGGCCGTACCCTCACCCTGAGTCCGTGACAGCGCCTTGTTCTCGACCCCGAACGAGGAGTGGATGAACAGCGTGTCACGGTGAATCAGGCGGGTCACATAGGCAAACCCCTGCGCCGTTTGTCCTGACCGATTGTTGGTCAGTACGATCCGATCGCCGCTGTCCACGCCCAATGGCCCGGCGCGTTCCGGGTGTATCCAAACGCCTTTGTAGATGTCGTTTTTGAACTGATTGATGGCGGCCAAAACCGGGTTGTTGGAATTGGTCGAGCCATGCGAGACGGTCGGGGTCTTGCCATAGGTAAAGTAGAACTCGTCGGCTTCCAGGGGCTCATCCATGGTCTTGCCGTCGCGGCACTCGGTCGGTATGTGGCCGGCCAGCACGTTGAAGTTGGGGCCCTTGAAGCCCAAGTCGCGCAACCCTTTGAACAAGCCGGAGAAGAATTCGATCCGACCCGAATCGGTCGGTACCGGCATCTTGCGCGGCATGCCATGGTGTTCGATAAGGTCCACCATGTCCTGCTCGTGGTATACCCCTTTTTCGCGCAGCACGCGGTCCAGCTCTTGCGGGCTGATGTGGATGCGCTCGGCCGTTTGTGCGTAGGCCACCTGGCGGCAGGCCGCGAGGAAGCTGCCTTTGTGGTGCGTCTTTTTGGTCTCCGCCCAAGCCGCCAATACCGGCTGTTTCTTCAGGCCAGTCAGGGTCTCCACCCAGGTCAGAAAGCCGTCGGTGTTGCCCGAGACGATCTCAGTGAGCCGGTACAGCAAGTCCGGCGTCTCTTCGGTGTCGTACAGCGGGTCGATGGCCTTGTAACGGGTCGTCAGGGCCAGATCCTGATTGACGCCGTTGCCGTACACGGTCGGCTCGTCACGTTCCAGGTAGGTCGTATTCGGCAAAATGACATCCGCATAGGCTGCGGTATCGGAAGGCAGCACATCGACCAATACCACCAGTTCCATGTTGTCGTTGGCCAGCGCTTCCTTCCAGTAGCTGTCCGGATAGTAGTGGCGTACCGGGTTGGCGGCATTGATGATCACCGCCCGGCTGAGGTACGGCTCGCCCTGGTAGTTGAGCTTGCCCTCGATCGACTCCCGGAAACCGGTATCCGTCATGACCGGCAGGGCGACGCTGGGTTTCCCTGCGGCGCGTTGCTGCTCGGCCCAGGCCCAGGTCCACCCCGGTTTGCCGTGCGAAAAGTTCTCGCCCTTGGAAACGGCACCGATCACCATTTTGGCGAAGTGCATACCCGCCAGATTGGCCATGGGGGCGGCGATCTCGTGGCCCGCGTCGTACTCCTTGAACATCGCGGCCGCCTTGTGGCGGTACTCGGCGCTCTGTATCCAGCCGCCGATGCTGTCGATACCGCCGGTGAGCGCCTGCATCATGGCCTGCACGCGGCGCAGCATCAGCACGTTCTGATAACGCGCCCCGTGCCAGCCCGGATCGACGATGGCCGGGCGCGTGGTGCCGAACTCGCGGGCCACCCGATGAATGTCCTCGGCGGGCACTCCTGTGGTCTTCGCCGCCCACTCCGGGGTGTAGTGCTCGAGCTCCTGCAGTTGGGCCTGAAAGACGGTGACCAGCTGCTTGCCGTCGACCACCAGATCCTCGGGCGCCCTGAGTCCGGGGACGAAGGTGCGTCCATCGATGTCCACCTGGTTGTCGTTGCTGAATTTCTTGACCACCCGAGGCTCGAGCGAGCCTTCGGCCAGAACCAGCGGACGGTCTTCCTGGTCGACGACCGGTTGCCACTCGCCCTGTGCGTCGCGGTACAGCAGGAAGGGCATATTGGTGTGGCGCCTGAGGAACTCGGCGTCGTAGTAACCCTCGACCATCATGGTGCGCATCATGGCCAGTAGAAAATCGAGGTCGGTGCCGGGGCGGATGGCGATCCACTCGTCGGCCTTGGCCGCCGTCTCGGAACGCCGTGGGTCGAGCGCGACCACTTTCGCGCCGTTCTTGCGGCCCTGGGCGAAGCGCACCATGCGGCAGGTCGACACCGCACCGATCGAGGCGTTGTTGGCGACGAACAGGATATACTTGGCGTTGTCGTAGTCCGGCAGGATCTCGTCGTGAATATTGAAATTGCCGGTGACCGAATCGGTGCCCAGGTGACCGGTGGTCACGCAATGCTGCATGGGCGAGGCAATAATGTTCGGCACCTCGTTGGCCATGGCGAAAGGGACCGCCCAGTTCATGTAGAACACGCACGAGGTCCAGCCGCCCACCATGGTCCATTCCCAAGGCTTGACGTCGGCCGCCTGTTTCTTTTTTGAGATATAGTCCCAGGCCTCTTCCCAACTCGCCTGCCGGAACTTGAATTCGCCGCGCTTGCTGCCCTCTACGCGAATCAGCGGGGTCTTGATGCGGTCGCTGTCGTAGGTCTGCCGCAAACCGGCCTGACCACGGGCGCAGACCTTGCCGCGGTTCAAGGTCGAATGCGGATTGCCGTCGATCTTGACGATCCGCTTGACCCCGTTCTTGCTTCGCGAAGTGACCTTGATATTGCAGAGCGAGGAGCAGAAGTTGCAGATGCTGTAGCTGGTTTCCTCCCCGGAAGTTTCTTTATCCCCTCCAGTGAGAAAGGCGCTGACCGGTGACAGCAGGGACAATCCCGCCGCTCCGCATCCTGAAGACTTGAGGAATGCCCGTCGCGACAGGCGCGGTAGTTGCCAACCCATGATGAATCCCTCCATTCTCTTGGTAGCAGGCTGAACTAAGGAAAGGCTGACCGGACACGACGAAGTGCGATTGTTATGGATGTATTTGTCCGATTGGTCCAATTAGATTTCGGCGTGAAAGATTAGTCCACACTGATCTGGTAGGAACCTGATGTGTATCAACAGCCGATTCGTTACGGCTGTGTACGGCCACCAAGGAACACGCGGGCGGGGTGTTGGGCTGATGCGCTCCGCCAGCCGTGCGCCGGCGGGGCGGAGGGCCGGGTTACTAGCCGACGGCTTGTTTGTCCTCCGGTTTTGCAAGCAATCTGCTGAGAATCAGTACGACCGATACAGCCAGCCCGAAGGTCGCAAGAAAATACAGAAAAAGGATCAACAGCGAAGCGCCGAAGCCAAGTATCTGAGACATAGTATTCACCTGTTACGACATTGGTAAATTCGTATATCGTCAGTTTTTAGTAAAACAGTAATTGATTAATTGGTTATTGTTGCCCGGTCCGTACTTCCCGGCCAATCCAGCCACAGCTACTGAAACGCGGCCGTGCGACTCCGGCCCGGGTCGATCGCGCGGTTCAGTGCCGTGAACCGGTCGTTATCGGTGACACTCGCGTCAGCCCGTGCCGCGACAGGCAGTTTGAGCGTCGTTTCACCGTTACCTCATCCGTTGCCGGGATCACGACTATACTTTAAGGGTTTAAAGGCCTAGGGCTCATGACGATGCCGGAGCGGTCAATGCACAGCGATCGGGTTACTCAGACACATGTGCAGGGGATACCCCTCTCCCCCGGCGTCGCCGTGGGCAGGGTGTGCCTGTACGCGCATGGGGCGCATGATTCGGCGGCCGCGCCGGCGCGCAGTCTGGGCTACGAGCGTCGTCGCCTCAATGTCGCCTTGGAGCGGATGATTCAACGTCTGGAGGTGCTGGCCGGCGAGGCGGAGGCGAAGATGGGCCCGGACGAGGCCGATATCTTCCGGGCTCATCGGATGATCCTGGAAGACGAATCGTTTCGGCAACAGCTCTTTGAGCTCGTCGAAGGGACAAATTTGTCCGCCGAGGAGGCGGTCCAAAGTCACTTCAACCATTACACGCAGCAACTGCGGGCGGCAGACTCCGAGTATCTGAGGCAGCGGATCGACGATCTCACCGAAATCCAACGGTGGCTGTTGGATCACCTCCGCCAGGCAACTCCGTTTCTGCACTGCCGGGACATGACGCACTGTACCGTCGGGCAATGCCCCTTGGGACACGATCATATCCTGGTAGCCGAAGAGCTGTTTCCCAGCCTGCCCATCGAGGTGGAGAAGCATACGGTTGGTTTTCTGGTCGAGAAGGGGGGACCAAACTCGCACGCCGCCATCCTGGCGCGCGGCCTCCAGCTGCCGGCCATCAGCGGCGTGCGGAATCTCCTGGCGACGATTCCCCCGGATGCTCAGTTGCTGATCAACGGCAATACGGGCGAAATCATCATCAACCCGTCCGAGCAGATCCGTTGCCACTTTGAAAGTACCGTCGACAGCCGTAACCGCAGGCTGCAAATTCACGATCCGATTCCCGAGCTGAAGGTTATGGCCAGCATCGCGCGGTCCGCCGACGTGCAAGCGGCGGCCGTGGCCAAAGCAGACGGGATAGGGTTGTACCGCACCGAGATGGAGGTCCTGGCTGAAGGGCGCCTGCTGAGCGAGGCGGAACAGACCGCCCTGTACAAAGAGGTGAACCAGGCGATGGCCGGAAAACCGGTATTTATCCGGCTCTTCGACCTGGGTGCCGATAAAG
>CBDUNM010000107.1:0-18088 GCA_965368585.1 uncultured Chromatiales bacterium
CGCGGCTCCGCGGGTACGGCCGCAGGCGCTTTGGTCCGGCGGGCCGCGACCGAAAACAATACGCTGCCGTCGCCGGCTCGGGCTACCTGCCAGCCGGTCGAGGACAGGTGGTCTGCGAGTCGATCCAGCGCTGCGCCGCTGTCCCGTTGTACCGGTGCGCCCGCGGTTACCGAATATGTCGCCGCGTTGGGATACAGGAACAGGTTGGCGTTCGCGTCCAGATGCACCACCCACCCGCGTTGCTTCAGGGCGTCGGCGAGCGCTTGGGTATCGACCGCACCGGCGACCGACCCCCCGATGCTCAACAACAACAGGGTCACGATGCGCCAGAAACGTCCTGCTAATAATGGGCTGTGCATGATCGTAGTGCTCCTTGGTTGATGTCGATTGCGCAACGGAATCGAACCTGGTAGATCCGCGATTCTGAGCGCTTGCGCGCAAGGATAGTACAAATTCTCGATAAGTCGATAGGTTAGAACATGTTTCTAATGTTGAATGACGGCTTTCCATGGCCGCTGCCGACGCCACAATTGAACTGGCGGCGTCGCGCGTCGCGGTCAGTGGCCGGTATTCTGCACCGCCCCGGGCGGTGGCGCAGTGGGGGAGTTCTGGTGCATCAACAGGCGCCAGCCGGCGCCGGTCCGACGATAGATGTTGATCGCGTAAACCGACAGCGCGGGCTGTCCCGGTGGCGGCTCAGCCGTTTCCTTGAGCAGGTGTACCGCCATGTCCGCCGCTTCGGTCCATTGGATGTGGGTCACCGACAGCACGACTTTTCTCCCGCCCTCCAACAGCGGCTCGAACACCCGCTCTATCTGCTGCCGGCCGCGCGCAATCGACTGTAAGGGCAGCAGGCAGGTAGTGTCGTTGCTGTCCTCCCAGGCGCTCATTACCGCGGCCAGGTTACCTTCCTCCAGGGCGTCGTAATAGGCATCCTCGACATCCTGCGGTGTACGGAACTTAGCTGTCATCATCGTTCTCTGATCGATACCGTGATAATGCTGATCGTGTCATCCGGCGCGCCGGGATTCAAGACACCGTCTTCCATCCTGGGCGGCAGATGCCGGATAATCGGCGCTTCACATCGCGCTTCGAGGTAATCCGTGAAATTCACTGTCGACACGTTCCGCGCCTGGGAACACAAAAAAATCACCCTGCTCGGAATGTCCGGTGTCGGCAAGACCTATTTATCGACCCTGCTGCGGCGCCACGACTGGTTCCACTACTCGGGCGACTACCGCATCGGGACGCGCTACCTCGACGAATCGATTCTGGACCTGATCAAGCAACAGGCCATGCAGGTACCGTTTCTCCGCGATCTGTTTAGACGGGACTGGATTTCGGTGCGCAACAATATCAAGGTCGACGACCTGGGACCGGTGTTGTCGTTCGTCGGCAAGCTGGGCAATCCCGACCTCGGCGGTGTGCCCTTGGAGGATTTCGAACACCGGCAGGCGCTGTATCGCGAAGCGGAAATTGCCGCTATGCACGACGTACCGGCGTTCATCAACAAGGCGCAGGAAATTTACGGTTACAGCCACTTCGTGAACGATGTCGGCGGTTCGTTGTGTGAGTTGGAGGCGCCTTCGGTGATCGATCTGCTGGTCGAGCACACCTTGATGCTGTATATCCAGGTCACCGACCAGGAGGAAGAGCAAAAACTGATCCGCCGCGCCCAGAGCGACCCCAAGCCGTTGTATTACCGCCCGGAGTTCTTACGCGAGCAATTGGCCGCGTATCTGGAGTCACGCGGCCTGGAGTATGCTGCCGAGATGGACCCCAACGAGTTTACCCGATGGGTGTTTCCGCGCTTGTTTCATTCACGGATACCGCGTTACGAGGCGATCACTGGGCCGCACGGATACACGGTGACGTCGCAGGAAGTCGCGCGAATACGCGACGAAGCGGATTTTCTCGAGCTGCTGGAAACGGCTATCGCACGCACGCCGTGAAACTTAGTCTTATGGTTAACGCGCCGCACCGGAAGACCCTGACATGCCCATAGTCGCACACAACAGCTTACCGACATTCGACCGGCTCCGCGCCGAGGGCGTCACGGTGCTGCCGCCCGATCGGGCGGCGCATCAGGACATTCGCGAACTGCATGTCGGCTTGTGCAACATGATGCCGGACAAGGCGTTGAGCGCGACCGAGCGTCAGTTTTTCCGCCTGGTGGGTGAGAGCAACCCGATTGCCCAGTTTTACGTCCACCCCTTTACGCTGCCCGAGTTGGAGCGCGGTCCGGAAGCCCAGCAGCACATTGCCCGCTATTACGAGTCTTTTGATCAGATCCGCGAGCAGGGTCTGGATGCACTGATCGTCACCGGTGCCAACGTCATCGGCCCGAATCTGGCCGAGCAGGCTTTCTGGGAGCCGCTGATACGCGTGATCGGCTGGGCCTGGGAAAACGTGACTTCGACACTGTGTTCGTGCTTGGCAACGCATGCGGTGCTGCAGTTCCGCTACGGGCAGACCCGCGCGCTGCAACCAGTCAAGACCTGGGGCGTTTACCCGCATCACGTGGTCGATAATCATCATCCGCTGGTCGGTGACATCAACACCCGGTTCGACGTGCCGCACTCGCGCTGGAATAAAGTAACGCCGGAGCAGTTCAGGGCTGCCGGGTTGAAGATTCTAGTGGAGAGCGATGCGGTGGGCGCCCATCTGGCGACCAGCAGCGACGGCCTGCGCTTTGTGTTTTTCCAAGGGCATCCCGAATACGATACCGTGTCCCTGCTCAAGGAGTACAAGCGCGAGGTGCTGCGTTTCGTACACGGGGCAAGTGCCACGTTTCCACCCTTCCCGGACCACTATTTTCAGACGTACGAGCAGGCGATACTGCGCGAATATCGGCTCCTCGTCGAACGCAGCCTGAGCGGCGGGCATTTGATGCCCGAGTTCCCGGAGAAACTGGTCAGGACGCGCCTGGATAACACCTGGCACGACACGGCCGAGGCGGTGGTGGGCAACTGGATGGGCCTGGTCTACCAGGTGACCCATCGTGATCGGCGCAAGCCGTTTATGGACGGTATCGATCCGGACGACCCGCTCGGTCTGAATCAGGGTTGATGGTGCGCGGCGGGCGCCAACCCGGCGCTGTCGCGCTGCATGCGGTTATCGTTTTATAAACCGTTTTTCAATTGTCAAGAGGATGAATGATGTGAGCAAAGGTTGGTTGGCGGGCGTGCTCGCGATAGGCGGTTGGGTACAGAATCCTGTGCTTGCGCAAGACGGCTACGGGTTGCCCGGCGCCGATCCGGCGCCGTGGAGTATCAATGCCCCCCCGGCTGGTCCGGATTCAAGCACCCTGTACGGCGGCTACCCGTACGAAGCGCCGATGTTCAATGAGCGCTCGATAGGAACGGATCGCAATACGCAACCGGTGGTTCCCGGCCGTTATGCGCCGCTGCCGGGCCGAGACGAAATGTACCGCGCGTATGGTGGCGCGGATCCTTACGGCGACTCTCCGCGGCCAGCGCGGCCGCCCAACCATCCAGAGACCGTGCCGCCCGATGACGGTGCTGAAGCTGGCGACAGGCCGGTATTCCGGCCTTTTGACTGGGGCTATCTGCGTTTCATGCGCGAATCCGTCGCGCATACCTACCGCGGCGCGTGGCACGAGCGGCCGACCATGCCGTATCCAGGCCAGCCGCTCTATGGCGCGCCCCGCTACGTCATGCCCGAGGAGGCCTATCCGGCCTATCCGATGACCGGCGATTACACCGCTTACCCGGGCGGATATCCGTCGGCACCCGGTTACTGGCCGGTGCCGGGCTATGACTTGCCCGCAACGTCTTACGGCTATGGCGATGAGTACGTACCGCCGCCACCTCCGGACGGTACCGTAAACTATGGTGAATTTGCGGCAGAACACGGTTATGGAGCCTGGCCTATGTGGCAACCGGGTTACGCGGATGAACCCGTAGTGCCACCGCCGTCGGAAGTTCCACCGCCGGAATCCGGCGTACCGACAGGACCTGCCGCCGATCGGTGGCCACCGATATCCCCCACCATGCCGCCGTTTCCGGATCGGCGTCCTTATGTGTTGCCGCCAGTGACTGAACTCACGGCACGACCGAGCATGCCGGTCGTGAACGAGTCAATGCTGACCGAACCGGTGCTGCCGTCGGCGGACACCGGATCGACATCGACACCACCGCAGACCGGAGAGTGACGGCGCAATTCGCCATGGGTTTCAACCTGCTGGATTGGCTGTCGCTCGTCTGGTTCGCGGTTTGCTGGTTCGGCTATACGCGCTATTCCGGATTCAAGAGTCACCGGTCGCTGCGGTTGCAGGACACATTGCAGGATCACATCAAGGAATGGATCCAGGTCCTGCACCGCCGTGAATTGCGCATCGTGGATACGTCAGTCATCGCGAACATGGAGCGCAACGCGACCTTCTTTGCGTCCAGCAGCCTGCTGATCATCGCGGGTTTGGTCACCGCGATCGGGGCCACCGAGCAGGCGGTGAGCCTGATCGCCGATTTGCCCTTCGCCGAGCAAATGAACCGTGAACGGTGGGAGGTCGGGATTTTGCTGCTGGTCGTGATTTTCGCCTATGCCTTTTTCACCTTCACCTGGTGCATGCGGCAGTGGGGTTTTGCGTCAATCCTGGTGGGCAGCACTTCGTTGGCGGACGAGGTGGTGACGGACGCCGAGCGGGCGCGGCACGCGGAGCGGCTCGCGCAGGTCGTCTGGCTGGCCATTTACCACTTCAATCTGGGGTTGCGCGCCTACTATTTCAGTCTTGCCTTGCTCGCCTGGTTCGTCCACCCGGTGGTGTTTGTCCTGGCCAGCACCTGGATCGTGGCCGTGCTGTATCGCCGTGAGTTTCGTTCCCGAACGTTGAAAGCCTTGCGCATAGGCATCGAATAGCGGCTGGCCCCATGCCCGTCGCGCCATGTCACCGGTACGATGTTCGTTGATCAGGCCATGTTCAGATGCTTCATTGCCATGTATTCCTCGATCCCGTATCTGGAGCCCTCGCGCGCGAGACCGGAGTGCTTGACCCCGCCGAAAGGCGCGACCTCGGTCGAGATGATGCCGGTGTTGATACCGACGATGCCGTATTCGTCCGCGTTGGCCATGGCAAGGGTCTCGGCCTCGTCGGTGAAGCGATACAGGGGCGCCACCGGGCCGAAGATTTCTTCGTTGGCGATACGCATGTCCGATGGCGACCGGGTCGCCGGTGACCACATTGAAGACACCGGCGGGCACACTGGCGCGTTGTGCCAGCCCAGCCAGCGGTGTCTGCTCGGCGGGTTTTGCGACCAAGGTACAACCGGCGGCCAAGGCCGGCCCGACTTTGCGGGTGATCGTGGCCGAGGGGAAGTTCCACGGAGTGATGGCGGCGCACACGCCCACCGGTTGTTTCACCATCAGGATATGACGGTCCGCCTGTGGTGAGGGGATCACGTCGCCGTAGGTCCGCCGGCCTCTTCCGCGAACCACTCCAGAAACGAGGCGGCGGCGATGGCGCGCCCGGTTTCTCCGGCGCCGCAATCGGGTACCTCGGCGAGTGTTTCGCCGGTCGCGGGATTGGTGACCGCCGGAGTGCATCGCGAGCCCGCTGCGATCCAGGTGCTATTGACATAACACGCTGAGCGTAAAGGACTTTTATCCTGTACGGCGGGCATATGGATTCTCCGTTGGGAAATCCGGTCTAGGTACTTGACCGGTAATTGTTCTATATTAGTTCTACATAGAGTCCGCCACGAGATCTGCGCGGCCACCGCAATCGCTAATCATGACTCAGAATTCGAGCCTAGACGAATTAATGCGCCAGGGCAGCATCTGGCGCGGTGACGGGAATCATCGGGAAGACCGCTGGCCGACCGGCTGGCCGGGCCTGGACCGGTTGACCGGCGGCGGCTGGCCGCGGGATGCGCTGGTCGAGTTGCTCACCGACGGTGGCAGCGGTCTGCGGCTGTTGTTGCCCGTGATCGCCCGGTTGGGTGAGGAGGGCCGTTGGTTGGCCTGGCTGAACCCACCGCATTTGCCTTACGCACCGGCGCTGGCTGCCGGGGGGGTGACATTGCAGCGCAGCCTGCTGGTCCAGGTCGAGAGTGAGCAGGCCTTGTGGGCCGCCGAGCAGATGCTGCGTTCGGGTGCGTGCGGTGCAGCCCTGGTCTGGCCGGATAAGTTGAGTGCCGCGCAGGTTCGGCGTTTGCAGTTGGCCGCCGAGACGGGCCGGGGTCTGGGCGTGGTGTTCAGGCGGCCAGGCGTTGCCGGCCAGTCTTCACCTGCCGTATTGCGCTTGCAGGTGTGGCCCGATGCGGGTGGCTTGCGGGTGAAGGTGTTGAAGCGCCGGGGTGGTTGGGGGGGTGCCGAAGTGCACATTGAATTGTGAGAGCACCCACCCCGCCGGTGACACTGCGCGGTGGCGCAGCAAACATCCATGCCGCAGGCGGCGAGTCCTCTCGCCGATCGATTGCTGATCAGCCTTTTATCGGTCAGAAGGCCGACCTCCTGCGCTTCCACTCGACAAGTGCGGCATGCTACTGACATTGAGAAAGTGATGTTGTGGCTGGGCCTGTACTTTCGTGATTTGCCCCTGGAGGTGTATGCCCGCGGTCAGCAGGGTGCGCAGCCGTTGCTGATCAGTGAGTATCGTGACGGTTGTGAGCGCGTGTGCCGCTGTTCGGCACCGGCCACGGCGGCAGGGATTCGCCCCGGCATGTCGCTGGCGGCGGCGCTGGCGTTGCAGGCCAATCTTACGGTCCGGCCGCGAGATCCCCGACGTGAACAGCAGGCGCTGGAGGGACTGGCGCGTTGGGCGTACCAGTTCAGTTCGCGCATCCATCTCGAGCTGCGCTGCCTGCTGCTGGAGGTCGGTGCCAGCTTGCGCCTGTTTGGCGGGTTGCAGCGACTGCTGGCGCGCCTGGAGCGCGAACTGCCGGGCCTGGGGTTTCGGGCGCAGTTGGCCAGCGCGCCCACCGCGGCGGGTGCTGCGTTGTTGGCGCGGGCGCGCCCGGGAGCGAGCGCGGCGGATCTGGAGCGGTTGCGCGAACAGATCGCCGCTATCCCGCTGATGCAATTTACCCGGGCGCGAGCGGCGCGCGAGCTGGTGAAGGGCGTCGGGCTGGATACGCTGGGTGATTGTCTGGCCCTGCCGCGGCCGGAACTGGCGCGGCGCATCGGCCCGGCCCTGGGTCAGGCGCTGGCAAAGCTGCTCGGTCAGGTGCC
The DNA here is from genome assembly GCA_965368585.1 of uncultured Chromatiales bacterium. Lineage (GTDB taxonomy): Bacteria > Pseudomonadota > Gammaproteobacteria > Chromatiales > Chromatiaceae > JARRQB01. Next base: position 7,189 of record CBDUNM010000107.1, read on the forward strand.
GGATCCGCGTCCGCTGTGGCAGCCGCCGGCGGTCTTCGAGGAGCGGCTCGAACTGCTCGGCGAGATCACCACGGCGTCTGCCCTGGTGTTCCCGGCGCGGCGCCTGATGTTGTCACTGAGCGGGTTTCTGCGGGGTCATGGCGGCGGCACTCAGACCCTGCTGTGGCGCCTGGAACACCGGGACGCACCGGACAGCCGCTTTTCGCTGGGCTTGCTCGAACCCAGCCGGGATCCGGATCATATGCTGGATCTGCTGCGCGAGCGCAGCGAGCGTCTGCAGCTCGCGGCACCGGTGGTGGCGATCGGTTTACAGGTCACCGAGTGGTCCCCCTACGCGGAATGTTCGGCTGACCTGTTCGGCGACGGCCAGGTATTGGAGAAGGGGCTGCTGGAACGGCTGCGCAATCGCTTGGGGGAGGCAGCGGTACAGGGGCTGCAATCTCGACCCGATCACCGGCCCGAGTGTGCCTGGCGGTTATGTCCCCCGGGGCAGGAGGACAGGGGGGTGGCGGAGGGGGATGCCGATGCAGACCACTCGGCGCAGCACAGGTACACCCGCGCACTGCGTCCCCTGTGGTTGTTGAAGCAGCCGCGGCCGCTGCGCGCGACGGCCGGTTGTCCGAGCTACGGCGGGCCGCTGCAATTGATCCGCCCAGCGGAACGGATCGAAGCGGGGTGGTGGAACGATGCGGACGTGGCACGTGACTACTATGTGGCCCTCAGCCCGGCGGGTGAGCGCTTATGGATATATCGCGATCGACGGGCAGACCGCTGGTATTTGCACGGTTTGCTGGACTGAGCGCCTGGCGCACCGGTGAGCGATAGAGCCTTGGTCACTATGGCAGCCGCTCGTCTTATCGAGAAGCCGAATACCTGTCAACGCAGAAACATTCGTCCAAGCGGTAAATGTGTTAAAAATGGCGCCTGGATGCTGGCAGCTGGCCGCTCGTTTGATGATGAAATTTCTACGCCGTTGGCTGTTGCGGTTGTTCGCGTTGTTTTTGGCAACGAGCCTGCTGTCGGTGCTGTCGCTGCGTTGGATTCCGCCGGTCACTTCCGCCGTCATACTCCAGCGCATGCTGGAAGAGGGTGCGGCCCAGGATTACGACTGGGTATCGCTCGATGCAATCGCGCTCGAGGCGGCGTTGGCCGTCGTCGCCGCGGAAGATCAAAAATTTCCCGAACATTCGGGATTCGATTTTGCAGCCATCGAGGACGCCGTACTCGATCGTCTTGCGGGAGAAAGACTTCGCGGTGCCAGTACCCTGACGCAGCAGGTCGCGCGCAACCTGTTTCTCTGGCAGGGGCGCAGTTTCGCGCGCAAAGCACTGGAGGCTTGGTTTACCGCCTTGATCGAGTGGCTGTGGCCGAAGCGGCGGATCCTGGAGGTGTATCTCAATATCGCGGAAATGGGCGAACGCACCTTCGGTGTCGGCCCGGCAAGCCGCCGTTTCTTCGATCGCGAGCCGGCCGCTCTGACGCGGCCGCAGGCGGCATTGCTGGCCGCCGTGTTGCCGAATCCGGTTCGCCTGCGAGTTGACCGTCCTTCAGATTACGTGCGCCAGCGCCAGACCTGGATACTGCAACAAATGAGCCGCTTGGGGGGCGTCGGGTATCTGGACGGGGTGTTGCGGCGATAGCCGTGAATCGAGCGACTACCCCTGCGATGCTCGATACATTGCATGCAGCGGCGCCATCACCACGTTGGCGCGCAGCAGTATCTGATGACCTTGTACCACGCCGAGGCAGCGGTACAGCTGCTGTTCAATCGCCACCGTACCCAGCCCTTTGGTGGGGGGCGCCTGAATGGGGCCTTCGACCAGCAGGTGCAGTCGGTCGTTGCTGCGCAGTCTGTTCTGCAGACGGCGATCGACCGAAATCTGATGACTGGTGTAGACCATCGGGTCGTGCTCGAAGTCGTAGCCCTCTTTCCAGGCCTTTTCCAGCAAGGCGCACGACAACAGGGCCGCCGTGAACATGGGCGGGAAGGACACCCGTTCTTCGAGTTCGTCGAAATATTCGTGCTGGTCCGCCAGTCCGGCCAATGCGAAATTTTTACCATTGCTGGTATTGAGAAACTTGCGCTTGAGAAAGTAGGGGCTGCCGGGTATCGGTATACGATCGGGGAGCCGGTCGAGTTGCGGCAGGCCGTGCAGCGTCGCGTCGGGGAGAAAGCGCGGTTCTTTGGACTCGCTTTGCGTACCCAGCAGGATCAGATCGCCGGAGTACTTGCGAACGATGACCCGATTGGACAGGCCGCCGCCCCGGTCGGTCTGGTCCAGGGTGTTTCGGACGTCGACTTCGAAGATGTCGCCCGGCCGCAGGGCGCCCGTGAACTTGAAATCATAGTTGCTGAAATGAAGGCCGCATCCGGCCACTTTTTCTGCTTCCAGGGGCGACTGTCGGCGCAGCTGGATCAGGTGGCTGACGAGAAACTCCGTTTGAAACCCCAAGGCAATGGTGGACCTGAAAGGGTTGCCCTCGATGCGCTGCCAGCGTTGCGGATCGTGAAAGGGATTGAAATCGTCCGTGGTGTTGCGCGCGACGTCGATGTGGAGTTGATCGAAACGATAGGTCTGATTGTCAGTTGTCATCCTGGGGCCGGCTACAGAGGGTCATCAACTTTGTAGCGGCCACGCCGGTGGTGAACTGAAGGCAGCAGGTCAGGCGATCGCCATGGCCTGGCGATCGGTCAACCAGTAAAACCGATAGGGGGGAATCACCAGTTGCTCCTTGAACAGGGCGGGTGATTCGCCGCTGGCGAGGTCCTGCAGTTGCTGGTAGTGAAACGGGCTGCGATTACCGAGACGGTTGAGGTCCAGGTGCTGCGGTTTGGCGTCAAAATTGGCGGCGACCAGAACCCCGCCGTCCGCTCGTCTGGGGTGATTGCGCAGAAAGACAAACAGGTGCTTATTGTCCACCGTCAACAGTTCGCGATTGTTGAAGTCGGCAAACGAGTCGATGGTTTTACGTCCCGCGATGATTTTTTTCAGGCCGTCGAAGATGCGCTGCTCCACCGTACCGGGCTGATGTCGGCGCTCGCATTGTTGCCAATCGATGCGCGGGCGGTGCAGCCAGCGTGTATCGCCCGCTTTGCGTACGTCATCGAGGAAACTGCAGTCGTTGAGCGTGCCGATTTCATCGCCGTAGTAGAGCAACGGTATGCCGCCGAATGAAAGTATCACGCCGTGCAACAGCAAAATCAGTTTTATGGCCCGGCTTATGGCGACCTCGTCGCCGCGTTGCAGCGCGGCGTCGAGGCCGACCAGGGAGGCGAGCGATCCTGAAACGCGTGCGTCTCCGGTTTTCACGTTGCGACCGAACGGTTGACCGCGCGCGTCCGAATTGGCATACGCACCGGTCAGGTAGTCCAACAGGAATTGACGGTGGGCGAGCGGCTCGTACCCGGCGCGTATGATATCCGCGTTGTCGAAGCCGAGGCCGATATCGTCGTGGCATCGCACGTAGTTCAGCCAGGTGGCGCGGTCGAGCTTGGTCGGAAGGCTGCGTATACCCTGGTTCAACAGCTTGGCGTTCTTGGTGGCGACAGCGTCCCATAACAGGGCCATAAAGGTGGCGTTATAGGCGATCTCGCATTCCTTGGCGATCACCGCGTCTTCGCCAAAGTACTTGGTGATTTCCAGTGGTGCGACGATGGCTTCGGCAATAAACAGTACACCCGGTGCGGTTACCTGGCAGCAGTCCTTCATCAATTGCAGTAACAGGTGCGCTTCGCGTTCGTTTTGACAAACGGTCCCGATCTTCTTCCACAGAAACGCGACGGCATCCAGGCGCACGATGTCGGCGCCCTGGTTGGCCCAGAACAGGATGACGTCGACCATTTCGGTAAAGACCGCTGGATTGCTGTAATTCAAGTCCCATTGATAGCTGTTGAAGACGGTCATCACCCACTTGCCCATGGCCTCATCCCAGGTAAAGTTGCCGGGCGAGGTTTCCGGAAAGATTTCGGGCATGCTTTCCTCAAACATGTCCGGCACGTCGCGATCGGGGAATACGTAGTAGTAGTCCTGAAACTTCTTCTGCCCTTGGCGCGCATTTGCCGCCCATGGATGCTCGTCGGAGGTGTGGTTGACGACGACATCGAGCGTCAGCAGCATATCGCGTTCGCGCATGGATGCCGATAGCGCCCGTAGCGTTTCGAGGCTGCCGATGCGGGGGTCGATATTGCGAAAATCGCTCACGGCGTACCCGCCGTCACTGGCGCCTTCCGGGCAGACCATCATCGGCATGATATGGACCATGTTGATGCCAAGCTCCCGCAGGTAGGGCAGCTTTTCGTCGACGCCGCGCAGATCGCCGGCAAAGCCGTCGGCGTACAGCGCCATGCCGACCCATTTCTGGCTGAGAAACCAGTCGTGATCCTGTTCCCTGGCCTTGTCGATGTCTTCCAGTTCCGGCGATCGTTGGATATAGCGGCTCGCCATGATCTCGACCAGGTGAACCATCTGCTGATGGAAATCATCGCGATGCCCGTAGAGCTGGTGAAACAACGAATGAATGGCGTAGAAATTCGCCCCCAACCGCGTATAGAAATAGCGGATATCGCGCCGACGGATTTCGGGCTTCAGTTCGTCAAGAATCTCGTTGAGCAGGGAGTGTGAGATCTGTTCGTACATACTTATATTCGTGCTTTGTTGTTCGAATCGTCTGTTCGCAAACAGTACAGGAAACCACCGGTCAGGCGCGGCATGGCCGCGCTGAGTCACCGGTGAGGTGGCGTATACTTCAGTCGTTCGTCGTGGTTGCGCCGATGGGCCGGCCATCCCGCGGGAGTAGTTTCCCGCGCCGACCGCGTGCGCAAAATCGGCTACCCGAGATCGGCCCCCGGCAGCGCTCGCGACCCGCTCATGCGTCCGCGACCTTTTCCGGGACGTGGCAGGTGTCGAAGAAGTCATAGTGGTCCAACGCTTCGAGTATGCCGCCCGCGCCGGGCGCCTTGGCGAAGTATATCTGATCAATATCGGCAAGCTGGGACAGTTCTTCATCGTGCCGGTTGCCGACGACCACGGCGAGAGTGTTGCCGCGCATCATGTCCTCATCCGCACCGGAACCGCCGGCGACCAGGATGTGCTCCAGCGGGATCGCCCAGGTCGCGGCCATATAGCGCAGGGCCAGGCCCTTGGACGCGCGAATCGGCAGGACGTCCAGGAACTGGCCGAACGATAGGATCACATTGACGGCTTGTTCCTCGTGTGCCAGCAGTTGGTTTATCTCGTCGAGACTGGGCGCTATCTTTGGATCGATGAAGTAGCTGATCTTAAAGCGGCTTTGTTGTTTTTTCTCCTGCAGGATAAGTCCCGGCAGTGCGTCGAGCACGCGCCGGACGACCTGCGGTGTCCATTGCTTTTCGATGTGGCGCTTCCAGGCGGTGTCTTCGGTCAGTTTGGGGGCGTAGTGAATCTCGGTGCCGCTGCTTGTGATCAGGATATCCGGCTCGGGTATCTCGTGCGCCTTCATGACCTTCAGCGCCGAATCGAGTCGTCTGCCCGTGGCTATGCCGAACGAGGCGCACTTGCGGTTGGCGCGTATCACTTCGAGCAGTACCGGCAGGTATTCGGGATCGGCGAGCAGATTCTGGTCCAGATCGGTGAAGATGGCACGGTCGTGGTAGAGCATCGGCCGCCGAACGCTGGGTGCACGAACCAGGGGGGCGGTGGTGTGCTCGATAATGGGGTGAATCATCTCCAGGTAGCTTTGCGCGTGGGCGTCCCACGAGTAGTGTTCGCGGACCCCGCATAGGCCCTGGCTGGAGCGTTGTTGCCACAATTCCCAATCCGACAGCACGTTCTTGATGCCCTTGGCGATATCTTCCGCATCCAGGGGGTTGATCAGGACGCCGTTTTTACAGTTGTGAATGATGTCGCGCGGTCCGCCGTCCTCGGTAGCGGCGATCGGCAGGCCGCTGGCGGCGGCTTCGATCAGGGTCAGGCCGAACGGCTCGGTCAGCGCCGGATTCACGAACACGCCGTGCGTCAGCGCAGCCAGACGGTAGATGAGCGGTACGTCTTCCGAATGATGGTGCTTCGGATAGGCGACATGACCATAGAGATCATAGCGATCGATACTCAACAGCAGGTCGGACAATACTTCCTGGGCGCCGCTGTCCAGGTCGTTGATATCATCCCGATTGCCCGCCACGATCACCAGGTTCGCGGTGTCCTGTAATTCCTTGTCTTCACCGTAGGCTGTCACCAGGGCGCCGATGTTCTTGCGCGTGTCGGGACGGGACAAAGCGAGAATCATGGGTTTTTCCGTTTCTTTGAGAAAGCGGTTGATTTCGCCCGCAATCGCGGTTTGCCACTCGCCGCCTTCCGGCGGATGGAAGCGCGTGAGATCCGTGCCGGGAGGAATAACGTACATTCGGTCCGGTTGGTAGTAGTCGTAGAGTTCGTACTGTTCCTCGATTTCCTGGCTGGTGCTGGTGATCACCCGTTCCGCCGAAGCGAGGGTCATCTCTTCCGCGTGGACGCGCCGCTCCATGTTGTAGCGTTCTTCCACCTGCTCGGTATTCAATCCTGAAGCAAGCAGTCGGCGCCGTTTGACCCGCCCCAGGGAGTGGCCCGTGTGAATCAGCGGGACGCCCAACACGTGAGCGATCCGACTGCCGACGTAGCCGCCGTCCGCGTAATGACTGTGTAAAAGGTCGGGCAAGCGGTCTTGCTTGCGAAGAAAGTCGATCGCGTTGTCGACAAAAGCGTCGAGGTGATCCCAAAGCGCTTCTTTGGGTATGTAACCGCGCGGCCCGGCTTCGATACGGATGATTCTCCCGCCGTTTCCGAGCGCTTCGATCGGTGCTGCGTAGTCTTTGCTGACGGCGGGGTCTTCGACTCTGCGCGTCATCAGGTCCACTTTCGAGACGCCGGGCTGGGCGGTCAATGCATTAGCCAACTCCACGACATACTTTGTCTGGCCGCCGGTATCGGCGTCGCGCCCCAGTTCCAGCCGGTCCTTGCGTATCAGGCCGTGAATGCTGATCAGGCACAGGTACAGGTCTTCGTGCGATTGCTGCTTCGCGGTTTCTTTGCTCAATGTCACCCTCGCTTGCTTTATCGTTACCGCCTGATTCTAACCAGCGCAAGAAAATAAATCAGGATGGGCCGCTCATTTAGACCGTCCGGCAGGGGGCGCGTAGATAAATCGGCTTCCACCGCCACCCAGCGCCGTGCGCACGATGTCTGTTCCGAAATGAAGGGAACCGCGCTGGGCGCACCCGGCCGGCAAGGGCCTCGGGTGGGTCGGTCCACCCGGGCTTTACGAATCCACGGGAGGCTTTACGCCTCCCGGTTTACTTCGGTTTATAAAAAAAGGCGCCTTTGCCGCGAAACGGCCCTGGGGTACTGCTGGTCGCACCCGCTTGTGCCGCTGTACCGATGCCGAGAGAGTAGTACTGTCTCGCACTTCGCCCGCCGATGATCTCGGCCATCGCCTTGCGGTCGAGTTCCACGCTTTCGTCGAGATCGTTGATGCGTATCTTCGCCATGGCCCTACTCCGGGTATCCTGTTGCTGAGATTTGCAAGTATAAACCCCCTTCACGCGCCTTGTTGCACGCCGTGCACGAAGTGCCAGGCTGACCAATAGCGGAGGTTCATGCGCGTGCGTTGAGTTGGTAACGCGCCCAGCGGGTGCGTCGGACTCGCCCGCGACATAAGTAGTTATGTATCTAATTGAAAAATATAATTTTATCTACGGGTTGCCGGGAAAGTGGTCAGCGTACGCGCGGCCAAAAAAACGCAGGCCCGAGTCTCCGTTCGGTGCTGCGCTTGGGTTCCTGGGTCTTAAAACACGATCGTCTTGGAGCGGCGCTTGCGTGCCACGGTGGTTCTGGTGCGGTACTCGTAGCGCTTTTTGCCGTAGACGACCGTCCAGCCGAAGAGGCTCTTGGACAGGTTGAAGTAGCTGCCGTTGCTCGTGGAGCTGCTCGAAGACATGGTCTTGTAGGGGCTGTAGACGGTGATCGAACCGCCGCTCAGGATCGTATTCCTCAGTGGGTGGCAGTTCAGGTTTGAAGTCGTCGCTTGCGCGCTCGGTGTTAACCTTTGCTGCGGACGCGCCAGAACTTCCTGAGGGGTGGTGTATATTACATATCTTTATGATAATAAAAGTTTTTATTTTGATAATCTATGCCGTGGCAGGGCAGACATACCGCATACACCCGCCATCAGACGCGAAAACGAACCAACGCCACAGGCGTGAGCCTTCGAATCGATTCATTCATTTTCCGTCATGGGAAAATTAACTCCGTAGTTTCTCATTATTGGGCAGTCACATAAATTTTGTTTTCGTGTGGAACTTCGGTCTTGGCCGCTTTTTCTGTACAGTTCCGATCCCGTTCTTTCGCGTAGTGCGGGACTTGATCGACGCGAGGCGTCACAGAACTTGGTCGCTACCAATAACGGGACCCGGCGGCAAGCCACCCGGCGCACTCGCAGTGCTCGTCTACCTGCGGCAGTTAGTAGCGAAGGCCGAGGTCGAAAATACAGTGACCCTGCACAGGCTACACAGCACCCACGTAGCCAAACTCGTCGGGGTCGGTGCCGAGATGATCAATGTCCCGGCACTGCACGGCGCATGAACCCGACCACGATCTAGACCTACATGGACGTGAGCGAAGACCACATGGCTAACATCTCATCCAAGTTGTAGGGTAGCGCCGAGTACGGCGGAGGTGTACCACGCGACGTGCCAGAACACGAGACAGTTGCCGCTAAAACGAAGTAGCGAGATGCCCGCAACGTTAGCACCGAACATAGAAGACCCGACATGCAAGCAGAGGTCGGGTCGGATTCGGTACTAAGGACCTTATTGTAGTAACGGCTCTCACCCCGGATGACTACAACGTGGATAATAGTAGACGAAGATATTGACGGATGGAAGCGAATGCACAGTCCTAAGCGACCACATCAAACCTATACGCTCGGCCTAGACATCGGAATTGCTTCCGTGGGGGCTGCATTGATTGGATCAGAGCGCATCCTGGCTTTGCACGTACGCACCTTTGACCGTGCCGAGACAGCCAAGGAAGGAGAATCCCTGAACAAAATTCGCCGCGAATCACGTCTCACCAGACGTCGAATCCAACGGCGCGCTCACCGTCTTCTACGATTGCGACGACTTTTCAAGCGTCGCGGTCTGACGTCAGGTACCGAGACCTCAGCATTTATTGGTAGCGGTTCCCCATGGGAGCTACGCGCCGAGGGGCTTGATCGTCGTCTAGAGTCCGTCGAATGGGCCGCTGCTCTGTATCACCTCGTCAAACATCGAGGTTTTCAGTCCAGCCGCAAGAGTGAGGTCCAGGCGGACGAGAAGGCCGGGCAGATGCTCAGCAGCGTAAACCAAAACCAGCAACTGCTTGCGGAGTCAGGCCTGCGCACCATGGGGGAACTTGCCGCACGCCATAAGGCATTTGCGGAAGCCAAGCGCAACAAGGGCGGCAGTTACACGCACACCTTCTCTCGCGCTGACTTGGTGGACGAACTGCGATTGCTGTTTAGTTGCCAACGGGCGCTGGACAATCCACACGCTGACCGAGCGCTCGAAGAGGGCGTCTACGCCTTGCTGATGCAGCGTCGACCCGCACTCGCCGGCGAGGCCCTTTTGAAGATGGTAGGTCAATGCACATTCGAGCATGGCGAGTTCCGCGCTCCCAAGGCGAGCTACCACGCCGAGCGCTTCATCTGGCTGACAAAGCTCAACAACCTGCGCATCAGCGGCATGGGTGAGACACGCGCGTTGATCGACGAAGAGCGTCAACGGCTGCTGCCCATGCCCTTCGAAAGGGCGAAACTCACTTACAAGCAGGTGCGTAACGCCCTGGAACTGCCCGAACAAATGCGCTTTGTTGGGCTGCGCTATCCCCGTATCAGTGATAGCGACAAGGATCCTGAGAACAATGCTCTATTCGAGGCTAAGGCGTTTCACGCGCTGCGCAAAGCCTACACGGATGCCGGGCTCACGTTAGAGTGGCAGCGTGACAAAGAGGATCCACAGCGGCTGGATGACATTGCTTACGCACTGACCGTGTTCAAGGAAGACACCGAAGCATGCCAATGGCTAGTTGATAAAGGCATCGAAAAAGAGATCATTGAATCTGTACTGAATGTGGCGTTCAGTGATTTTATCCGCCTATCTACCAAAGCCCTGATCAACATCCTGCCCCATATGATAGACGGAAAACGCTACGATGAAGCGGTGCAACTAGCCGGCTATGCCCACCATAGTCAGCTGCCCGGGCCTGACAAGACACCTTATATTCCCCGTTTTGGCAGAAGGCTTATTGCCAACCCGGTTGTCTCCCGCGCCCTCAATCAGGCACGCAAGTTGGTCAACGCCATCATCCGCGAATACGGGCCACCTGATGCGGTGCACATCGAACTGGCGCGCGACCTTAGTCGGCCGTTCGATGAACGACGAAAAATTCACAAAGCGCAGGAGGACTACCAGAAAGTGAAGGCCGCAGACATCGCCGCCTTTGAACAGAATTTCGGTTTCTCGCCGAAAGGCGTGCACCTGGCCAAATGGCGACTCTACCGAGAGCAGAGTGGAAAATGCGCCTACAGCCTATCGTCGCTCGATATAACCCGGTTATTCGAAGATGGATACGTCGAGATCGACCATGCCTTGCCGTACTCGCGCAGCTTTAATGATGGCATGAACAACAAGGTTCTCGTCCTTACCGAAGAAAATCGCAACAAGGGCAACAGGACCCCTTACGAATACCTTGATGGTCAAAACGACAGCGAGCGCTGGCGCACGTTTGTTGCGTCGGTCAACAGCAACAAAGGTTATCGCGAATTCAAGAAACGCAACCTTTTGCGCAAGGATTTCGGCACCGAAGCCGCCGGTGAGTTCCGCGAGCGCCACCTGAATGACACGCGATAT
>CBDUNM010000108.1:0-18009 GCA_965368585.1 uncultured Chromatiales bacterium
CATTTGCCCAGATCAACGAAGCCGCGGCCATCGGCAGCATTGCGTGCTTGATGAATTGGCCCAGTAATTTCTTTTTCATGAGAACTCTCGCCTTTATACGGTTTCTAATTTTTGATTTCGCTCGGATTTGGTGCGTCGTGTTCAGCGTTGGCACTTTTCCGATATTGCGGCTGATAATGCAAAAAATTTGCCAAGCGCCATGGACTATCGCTTTTAGATCCCCAAAAAAGCCTTAACTATCTGAGTAAGAATCGAATTGTTGCTAGGCATCCGCTTCACGCGCAACACCATGAGCGTATTAACCGAATCGAATAGTGTTAAATAAGCGGACACACTTCTTTGGGTAGTAAATTCCCTTTAAGGCGCGCTCAAAACGAACCTAATGCGTTATGGGGGGGTGTTTTTTTGCTTGCACGACTTCTTGCGATATATCAAAAAATCGGAATTTCAGGCGTAAAGAAACCTGACGGAGAGAATAGCGCGAACACGACGTCCGACTCGCCGTGCGCAAGCCGCACGCGCGCCCATGCGCGCGGGTGCTTACCGCACGTGCGGTGTATACGCCGTGGCACGACGCCACGATTGAGCAAGCTCAAGCTATTAGCGCTATTCTACGCGGCCATCGGGCCGATACAATCTACTTGAACTACCTTAAGGAACTCGCGTTTTGTCTACTCGAATTGGAGAATTGCTGGTCAAGGCCGGCAAGCTGGACCCGAGCCAGCTGGAGCGCGCCCTGCGCGTTCAGCGCGATACCGGGGAGCGCCTGGGCACCCTATTAGTGCAACTGGGGTTCGTGGCGGAGCGGGATCTCGCCGCGACGGTTGCACAGGAACTTGGGGTCGCGCTGGCACAACCCGACGATTACCGCACCCCACCCGATTGCATCGATCAGCTAAGTATGGAGTTCTTGAAACGCAATCACTTAATGCCGATTGCCGAATCGCCCGAGGCCGTCAATGTCGCCATGGCCGATCCCAGCGATGCCTACCTGCTGCAAGCGTTGCAGCTTGCACTCGGTAAACCGGTCCGTCCGGTCGCGGCCGTGAGTGCGGATATACAAAGCGCACTACAGACCATGCAGGGTCGTGATGACGATACGATAGGTGCCCTTGCCGGGGGCTTCGCCGACAGCATGGACGCCGACCTCGATGATATCGAGCATCTCAAGGACATGGCCAGTGAAGCGCCGGTCATACGTATGGTGAACCACCTAATCGCCCGCGCGCTGGACATGCGCGCATCGGATATTCACATTGAGCCGTTCGAGGGCAGCCTGACGGTACGCTACCGTGTCGACGGCGTGCTGCGCGAGATGAACGCACCACCAGCCGCCTCGGCAGCGGCGGTGATTTCGCGTGTTAAGGTTATGTCGAATCTGAACATTGCCGAACGGCGGCTACCGCAGGACGGCCGCATCAAGGTACGCATCGAGGGGCGGGAAGTGGATATGCGCATCTCCACCATCCCTACCATGCACGGCGAAAGCGTCGTTATGCGCCTGCTGGACCAGGGCGGCGTACCGCTGGATTTCGTCAAACTGGGCTTCGAAGGGGCGGTCTTGAGCCAGTTCGAGAAGCTGCTGGCGCGACCTCAGGGCATCATTCTGGTCACCGGTCCGACCGGCAGCGGTAAGACCACGACACTGTACGCTGCTCTGGAGCGACTCAACACGCCGGAGAAAAAGGTGCTGACGGTCGAGGATCCGGTCGAATACCAACTGCAGGGAATCAACCAGATCCAGGTACGACCGAACATCGATCTCACCTTCGCCAATGCGCTGCGCTCCATCTTGCGGCAAGACCCCGACGTGATCATGATCGGCGAGATGCGCGACTCCGAAACGGCGAGTATCGCCGTGCAATCGGCACTCACCGGACACAAGGTCCTGTCGACGCTGCATACCAACGACGCACCCAGCAGCATCACGCGCCTGCTGGATATGCACGTACAGGACTACCTCCTGACGTCGACCCTGGACGGCATCGTCGCACAGCGCCTGGTCCGGCGCCTATGTCCGCATTGCCGTCAGGCCTATCGGCCCGACCCGGAATGGGTGCGAGAAACCGGGCTTGACAAGGTCGCCGGCAGCAGCGACGTCACTTTGTACCGGCCGGTTGGTTGTGATAAATGCGAACACACCGGATACTGGGGGCGCACCACCATCCTCGAACTGCTGATCCTCACCGAGAATACTAGGCGCGTGATCCTCGAACAACGCGACGCCGATGCGATTCGCAAAGCGGCACTGGCCGACGGCATGGTGCCGATGCGCGACGACGGTCTGCGCAAGGCCTTGTCCGGACTCACTACGGTCGAGGAAGTCGAACGGGTCACCCAGGCGAGCAACCATGCCGTGGTTTGAATACAAAGCAGCACGCCAGGATGGCGAAATGGTGTCAGGTCGCCAGGAGGCGAGCGACCGGAACGCGCTGGCGCGGCAGCTGCAAGCCGAAGGTCAAATCCCGATTCAGATCACCGAATCTTCGGGTATCTTACCCACCAAGACGCGTCGTAGTTTTCACTTCGGGCCGCAACGGCTGCGCGGCAAGGACATCGACTATCTGACGCTGGAACTTGCCACCATGTTACGGGCCGGATTGCCGCTCGATAAGGCGCTGGATACCGTCGGACGCCTTGCCGACAATCCGCCGCTCAAAGAGTTGGTCGATAACATCGCCCGCGGACTCCGCGGCGGCACCGGACTGGCGGATGCCATGGAGCAGCAGGAAGGTGCGTTCGATCGCTTCTCATTGAACATGGTGCGCGCGGGCGAAGCGACCGGCGCGCTCGACATGGCGCTGGAACGACTGGCCGAATTCAAAGGTCGCGCCCGGGAATTGCGTGAATCCATCATTTCTTCTTTACTCTATCCCGCCATACTGATCGTAATGGCGATGGTCGCCGTGGCGATCATGCTGGCGTTCGTGGTGCCGCGTTTTACCGAAATGTTTACCGAGGCGGGGCGCGATCTGCCGCTGCTGACCCAGATTGTGGTTGCCGTCGGAAGTTTCGTGGAGCATTGGTGGTGGGCGATCATTCTGGTCATTACGGGTGGCGTTTACTGGTTCCGCAGAGAACTGCAGGACCCGGTCAAACGCGAAGCATGGGACACCCGGCTGCTGCGGGTACCGCTCGCGGGCACGTTGATCACAAAAATCGAAGCAGGGCGATTCACGAGAACGCTCGGCACATTGCTGAACAATGGCGTGTCGTTGTTGAAGGCCATGGACATCGCCAAGGAAATCGTCGGCAACCGGGTGATTGCACGAGGCCTGGCGCAAGCCTCTGTCAAAGTACGCCAGGGACAAGGGTTGGCGCGTCCGTTAATGGAGGCCGAAGTGCTGCCCCCATTGACCACCCAATTGCTGAAAGTCGGAGAGGAAACCGGTCGCCTGGAGCACATGCTCGAACAACTCGCCGAGATTTACGAACGCGAAGTCCGCACTGACATCCAACGGATTCTGACGCTGGCCGAACCGGTTATCATACTCGTGATCGCGGGGATCATTACCATTATCATCCTTTCCGTCGTGCTGGCCGTCATCGAAACCAACGACCTCGCTTTCTGATCCAATCACATCGATTTCAAACAAATGGAGCACCCCATGACGATTCACCCTCAGCGCGAGGCCATGACGCGCGGATTTTCTCTTATCGAACTGCTGGTCGTGATCGGCATATTGGCCGTTATCGCGGCCATCGTGGCGCCCAACCTGCTGGGGAAAGCGGACGACGCCAACGTCAACGCCACCAAGGTACAGATCGAGCAGCTGACCGCGGCAATCGACCTGTATCGCCTCGAGACCGGAAAATATCCACAATCGCTCAACGACCTGATTACCGACCCCGGCGACTCGCCCCGCTGGAAAGGCCCCTATCTGCGCAAAAAGAGCCTGCTTCAGGACCCGTGGCACAACGATCTGGTGTACGCCCGACCGGGTGAGCACGGTGCGTACGATTTGTACTCGTATGGCTCCGACGGCGAGCCCGGCGGCGAAGGCAACGACGCCGAAATCGGCAACTGGGAGTAACCGCTTCAGTGGCGCGAACCGCACCGCCGCCGGCCGGCTTCACACTACTCGAGACGCTGGTCGCGCTCGCGCTGATTGCCGTCCTATTGGCGGTGGCGGTGCCGGCGCTGATCCCCACGCCCGGCGTGGAACTGCGCGCGGCGGCACGGGTGGTCGCAACTGGGTTGCGCCAGGCGAAACTCGAAGCCCAGCGCAACCGGCGTTCGACTGCGCTGCAGGTGGATGTCGAATCGCGGACACTGACGCTCGAAGGTCGCCAGCGCGTGCGGCAGCTGCCGCCCGAAATTGAAGTAGAAATTACCACGGCCGAACAAGAGATGTTGAGTCCCGATCGCGGGGGCATACGCTTTTATCCCGACGGCAGCTCCACTGGCGGCCGCATTTCGCTTAGCCTGGAAGGCTTGAAGACACGGGTGGATGTCGAGTGGCTGACGGGTCGGGTGAAAGTGACCGAAGAGGACGGCTCGTGACGACTGTCCGCAACCGCCGTTATCGCGGCTTCACCCTGCTGGAAATCCTTGTTGCGTTTATCGTGCTGTCGCTCGCCGGCGGGGCGCTGCTGCAGTTATTCCACGGCGGGTTGCGCAATGTCGCCCTTTCGTCGGAATACAGCCGGGCTGCGTTGCTCGCGAGATCCAAAATAGCCGAAATGGACGCCTACCAGGTGGTCGAATCCGGCGAAAGCGAGGGCGAATTCGATGAGACCTTTCGCTGGCAACTAACCACCTCGCCCTACACCGACCCCGACGGCACGTTTCCGCCCAAGGCTGATTATCAGGCCATGCGCATGCAACTGGCGGTTATCTGGGGCGAACACGACGACGAGACGCGGTTCGTCGTCGAATCCATTCTACTGACGCGCACGCTCAAGGACGCGGCACTGTGATGAACGCACGTGCCCGCGGCTTTACGCTGCTCGAGATGCTGGTCGCCATCAGCGTGATGACATTGTTGGTGTCGCTGGTCTACGGTATGTTACGAATGGGAAGCCGCAGTTGGGAAAGCAGCGCAGCGCGTATCGAAGCAACCGAAACGATGCGTATAGGCTGGACCTTCGTCCAACGCGCACTCAATAACGCACGCGCTGTGCCGATAAAGATTCCTGACGCCGAGGGGCTCCATTTCATCGGAGACAACGACGCGTTGGAATTTGTGACCGACCTCCCAGCCTATCTCGGCACCGGCGGCTTGCACGCGGTCGGGCTTGGACTGGAAGACGATCCCGACGGACAATTCAAACAACTGATTCTTTATCGTATCCCTCTCGGAGATTACCAAGCGACCACCGATAACGACAGTGACCCCGATCTGCTGCAGCGAGCCATCCTCGCAGAAGGCGTCGAGGACATGATGATTGCGTACTACGGTGTCGATCGTACGGAGGATAGCGACAACGAACAGGCGATGTGGACAAGCAGGTGGCAAGCTCAGCCAACACTGCCGATTTTGGTGAAACTGGTGGTCTCACTAGCGGACGGTGATACCTGGCCCCTACTCATAGCGCATCCGCAACTCGGATCGGGCCGACAAGACGACGGGACGATAGATGGGGAAGAACCCCTGGATGAACACGAAATCACGCCCGAAGAAGCTGCGATGTTCGATGAGAACGATTTACAGGGAGAGGATTTGATCTTATTCAGGCAAATGCAGGATCGGGAAAACAACCAATAAGCGGGGGACAATCTGGTGACACCGCGGACTGAGTCCGGGTTTGCGTTGATTCTGGTGCTATGGGCGCTGGTCTTGCTCACCACCATTGGGGTGAGCTTCGGCTTTGCCGTGCGCGTAGAAACCGGCAGCGGTACGGTGCTCACCGACCAAGTGAAAGCCGAGGCCATCGCGACCGCTGGTGTACGCCGAGCCATACTCGGCTTGATCGCGGAAGATCCAACCGAACGCTGGGTTACCGATGGGCGTTGGTATGATATCGGTTGGCAGGATGCGGACTTGCGCGTGACTTTAAGGGCTGAAAGTGGAAAGATCGACTTGAACGCCGCTTCGCCACAACTACTGGCGGGACTGTTCGAGAATTTATTTCCGGAATCTGATCGAAACGCGTTGACTGACGCCGTTGTGGATTGGCGGGATCGCGACGATCGAGTGTCGGAAAACGGCGCTGAAGCAGACGAATACGCCGCCGCCGGCCGTACCGGACCGGCGAATGCCCGATTCGGCAGCGTTGCCGAACTGAGCCAAGTGTTGGGATTCGACGGCGCAATGGTGGAGAAAGCGAGACCGTTTCTCACCGTGTTTTCGAGGCAGCCGAGGGTGAATCTGTTTGCCGCCAAAGCCGAAGTGCTGGCGGCCCTCCCCGACGTAACCCGCGAAATGGCTGATCAGTTTGTCGCCCAGCGCGAGGCGGACCTCGCCGCGGGACAAACGCCCGATGTGCGCGCGCTGGGCGCCAGCCGTCGTTTCGTCGATATACGGCCCACCGCCAGTGTCGTCGAGATTCGAGCCAACGCCACGCTGGCGGGGGGCGCCTCAGCTACTGTCGAAGCCGTCGTCAATACCCGCGTCAGCGATCAGGCGTACGAGACCCTGGATTGGCAAACCCCGATGCCGCCGCCGGTGGTATTGGTGGATGAAGACGTATGAAGATCAAGACCTTTTACGAATGGTGGTTGACGCAGCTGGCGGACTGGATACCGGCCAGAGTCAAAAATCGACTCGGGAACATACTGAACCGGCTGGTAATTGAGATCGAGCCCGAACATGTACAGGTGCACGCCGACATTGAAGGCGAGCGCCACGACTTTGGCAAACTATTGGTGGAGGAGATCGAAACACGGCGCGGTATGCTGCAAACTTTCCTGGCCAGCCTGCCCCGTCAACCCGAGGTGTTCGAAATCAGGGTTCCCGCAAGCCGCTACCTGCGCCGTGAACTCGAATTGCCGCTCGCTGCAGAAGAGAATTTACGCGACACGGTCGGGTTTCAGTTGGATCGGCTGACACCTTTCAACACTGACGAAGTCCTGTATAACTGCGGCATCCTGTCACGCGACGCGGCCAAAAAGAGTATCCGGGTCTGGTTAAACGCGACGCCGAGCGCGCCGGTCGAAAAAGCGCTGGAACTGCTTGGCACCGCGCCGCCGCGCTCGTTGCGGTCCGAAAAAGCGCCCCCGGACCAAAACGCGCCGATGGTCATTCGCTACACGAACGAACACGCTAACAGCGGACGCCGGCTTCCCTGGGCGCTGTTGGTACTCAACGCCGCGTTATTGGCGGGTGCGATCGCCATCCATCTGAGTAACCGGAAGCTGGAACTGGAAACACTGGAAGCGGCGCTGGTAGAAGCGCGCCAACAAGCCGGCGAGGCCACGAAACTACAGGACAGCGCCGAGCGCCTGCGGATGGAGGCCCTGACGATACAGGAGCAGCGACATGCCAGTCCGCTCGCGGTTGCAGTGCTGAACGATTTGACGAGTCGCCTGGATGACGCTACCTGGCTGCAGCGGTTCGAAATCCGCGACGGACAACTGCGGGTATACGGCGTGGCGAAAAGCGCATCACCACTTATCGCGCAACTGGAAGCATCACCGTTGCTCGCCGATGTGCGATTCGAATCCTCGGTCACGCGCGACGCGGCTACAGGTGGAGAGCGCTTTAGCATCATGGCGCGCCTGGTTCACCCTGAAACCAACAAGCAACCGGGAGCAGAATCGTGAATCTTCCCACCGGCAGCCAGGGCCGCTTGCTGGCACTCGCACTACTGCTCATCCCGATCGCTCTGTTATTCCGATTCGGCATCATGCCAATCTGGGACGCCTATCAATCGGGCGGTGATCGCATCGACCAGGCTCGTGCTCAACTCGAGCGCTATCAACGCCTCGGCTCGCAGGTGGATGCCTGGCGAAAATTGGAGCGCCGCATGAAGGATGCCGGACAACTCGCCCCTTATCTGATCGAAGCGCCGAACTCGGCCCTGGCCGCCGCGTCGGTGCAACAACGACTCAAAGACGTCGCCAGTGCTCACGACGGGCGAATTCTGAGTACGCGCGTCATCAAGAGTTCAAACGAAGACAGCCCGTTCGAAAAAATCGCCATCGGCGCGCGCCTGCAGTTGACGCTGGAAGGACTCCAATCCCTGATGCACGAATTGGAGACCGGTCAACCCTATCTGTTTTTCGAGGACCTCTCGGTGATGAGCCGACCAGCGCGGCGCGGGCGCCGGCGTGTCACAAAAGAGCCCAGCTCTTTATTGGAAACCCGCTTGACACTGTTCGGACTGCGTCGTGCCGAAGCCCAGGAGGTGGAAGGTGGCTGACGTCTCAAGACGCGTGCTGGTGGGCACGGCAGCTCTGTTCGCGGGTTGGTACGTAATCGAACTTATGCGCACACCCGAAGCGCCGCCGCCCGTCGACCCGGACAAGCAGCCGCCTATCGAACTCGCCATTCCAAAGTTGACCCAGGATATCCCGGCACTTACGGAATTCAAAGAAACCCTGGATCGGCCCTTGTTCAGTAGTTCTCGGCGGCCAGAAGAACCCGAAATCGACGACGGCGAGGTTGAAGCCCTTGAGGAGATGCCCAAAGTGGCGGCTCCGGTACGTTTGAGCGCAGTAATCATCGAGGATGAGGAGAAATCAGCGTTGCTCGAAGAGACGCGATCGCGCACTGCAAAACGCGTCAAAGAGGGTGAGGCCTTCGAAGGCTGGACCTTGGTCGAAGTGCGCGAAGACGGCGTTGTCCTGGAATCGGGCGGCACACGCTCAGAGGTCGAACTGCGCAATTTCGATGCCCCGGTAACGCCACCGCCTGTGAGGCCGCGAAGACCGACCCGTCGTCCCGGCACCACACCGCAAACGCCGCGCGCCGCGCAACAGCCCGCCAGCCGGCAGGAACCGGAAGAAACGCAGGCCCCCTATCCGCCGCCCATCCCGCCGCGACGCACAGTGCCTCAACGCAGATCCGTTCCCTTGCCGTCCAGAGAAGCCGATGGTTAATCAAAATTTTGGCATGAATGACATTCACCAGTTCGGCCGTTTCGTGAACCGAATTCCGACATTTATTAGGCGACCGCTCGACAATACCGTAAAATCCAGCGGCTATAGGAAGCTTATGAAAACAACGGACATACGCCCGTGAAAATAACGACTAATGCGTATAACGCATTCCGGCTCGCGCTGATCATCGCTCTGGGTATATCCAGCGCTGCTTGCTCAACCCGCCTGTCCGATAGACGACCCATCGACACGCGCACATCCGACTGGTCACGAGATGGACAGGATTCCTCGGCCTTAACGCCGGGGTTCCCCAGCCAGGCGGCGCCAAATACAACCCCGCCAGAGCGACCGGACAACAGCTTTTTCCGCCCGGGTTCGGGGGAATTGATCGCCGGGCAACCTCAATCGATTGCCCAAGCCTCGAACGAAGGTGGCGATATCAAGCTCAACTTCGAAAATGCCAACCTGCTCGAGGTGGTCAAGGTGGTGCTTGGGGACATGTTGAACGTGTCCTACGTCGTCGACCCGCGCGTCCAGGGCGCGGTGACGATGCAGACCAGCAACCCGCTGCCCCGTTCGGCACTGATACCGACGCTGGAACTCTTGCTGCGCATGAACGAAGCGGCGCTGGTGTCCGACGGACCGGTTTACAAGATTCTACCGCTGGCGAACGCTGCAACCGGTATCCGCGCACCCCAATTGGGAGACTCTTCACTGCCACTGCCGCGCGGATATAGTGTCCGCATAGTGCCTGTCAAATACGTCTCCGCCACCGAAATGGCGCAGATTCTGGAACCGTTCGTCGCCGCAGGCACCAATCTATTACGGGTCGATACGCAGCGCAACGTGATCATTCTGGCGGGCAGTGGCGAAGAGATGGCACGCCTGCTGGAGACGATCCGCATGTTCGACGTGGATCGGATGAAAGGCATGTCGGTCGCAATGTTCACACCCGATTTCGTCGACGCGAAAACACTGGGCGAAGAATTGACCCAACTCCTCGCCGATGCGGAGAACGGCCTCATGGCCGGCTTGGTGCGGTTTGTTACGATCGATCGCCTGAACGGCCTGATGGTCGTTACGCCTCGTCCGGAATACCTTTCGCAAGTACGCACCTGGGTCGATCGGCTGGATCGCGACAGCGGCAGCGCCGGACGGCGCCTGTTTATCTACCGTGTCCAAAACGGCAAAGCGACCGAATTGGCCGAAGTGTTGAACCAACTGTTCGAGAGCGATCAGCAGGCCCAGACCCCGCCCGCCACCTTGGCGCCAGGCCTGCAACCGGCTACCGCAAAGTCGTCGACGCCGCCGACTCAAGACGCAGCGGCGCCACAGCCGCCCCTCGCTTTACCTGCCGCCGGTGCTGGCGAGGGATTTGCAATCTCCAATACCTCCGAGGTCCGCATCATTGCCGACGAAACCAATAACGCGCTGATGATTTTGGCCAGCGCTCAGGAATACCGGCAGATCCTCAACGCCATGAAGCAGCTTGACGTCACGCCGATGCAGGTTTTGATCGACGTCACAATCGCGGAAGTTACGCTTGCGGATGATCTTCGATACGGTGTCGAGTGGTTTTTCCGCAATGCGGTGACCATCGGCGGCGCGAGAAAGACAGACGGTGTCGGATTGCTCAATCTGGGTAACAACCTTGATCAACTGGCGGGCTTTTCCTACGCCATACAAACCGGGTCGACGGTCAAGTTTATCCTCAATATGCTGGCGCAAGAAAGCAACGTTAGTATCATCTCCTCCCCTACCCTGCTGGTGCTGAACAATCAGGAAGCCAGTATCCAGGTAGGTGCGGAGATACCGGTTACGACGCAGCAACAACAACCACTCGAAGGCACTACGAACACGACAACCAATGTGCTGAACAGCGTGGAGTACCGCGATACAGGGATACTGCTGAACGTCAAACCCCGCGTGAATGCCGGCGGTTTGGTAATTATGGAGGTTGACCAAGAGTCGAGCCAATCACCAGACGCGGACGCGGGAGATAACACGCCGAGGATTCAAACGCGCAAGATAAAAAGCACGGTTGCCGTGCAAAGCGGTGACACGATCATGCTGGGCGGTCTCATACAGGAAACTCGCGACCAGTCCGAAAGCGGCATCCCGGGATTGCACAAGACACCGATCTTTGGGGCTCTGTTCGGCAGAAAGGCGGACAACCAAGATCGAACCGAACTCCTTGTGCTGATTACACCTCGGGCGATTCTCGACCGAAACACTGCCTTGCGGGTGACAGAACAGTTCAGGCGCAAACTGAACAGCTTGATTCCCGTGGAATCCGCCATCTCCCCGGATCAACAACCCGGTCAAGACGGTTTTACTACGGGATCCGGCGACGCCTCTCCACGACCGGAGCAGCCCACGCGAAGTGGCGCCGATGGTTCAGCGTCGGCTGAGACGATGCCCGTGGCCGCGACACCGGCTACGGCGGCAGTCAAGCCTTCTGGAATATGCGAACGCTTCGGCCCCTTCGAATCCACCGAAGCGCGTGCGCGGGTACGGTCGCTCCTGGGTGATAACATTGATACCCGCGAGCAGGAGACAGTCGCGCGTGAGGCGGAATCGTATCACGTACGCATACCGCCTCAACCATCTACGGAAGTCGCAAACAACATGGTCGATCGCTTGCGGAAAGCCGGCATGAACGACCTCTTGATCTACGACGTCGGCCCGTTGAAAAACGCGATATCGATCGGCGTCTACAAGGATCGCACGGCAGCGGAATTGTTGCTCGGTAGAGCGCGATCACTGGATATTCCTGCTGAGATCCAAACGCTCGCACGGAGCAATGAACCGCGCTATTGGCTGATCACACGTCGCGACGAAACTACGATGATTCCGCTAAGCGTGAAGAGCAGCTACGAAACCGTCGACTGCTCAATGATGAGCTTGCGCTAAGATTAAGAAACTAAAAGCAAACGAAAATAAAAAATCCCGCTGTGGCGGGATTTTTTTTGGTCTTGACTGGAGCCGGTGATAGGAGTCGAACCCACGACATCTTCATTACAAGTGAAGCGCTCTACCAACTGAGCTACACCGGCATTCGCGGCATTTTAACCGCTATCGACATGAAAGTGCGACAGTTTCGAAGTCGAATCCGCTTTCGGCATTTACCTGCACGGAATTCGGCGATGCGTCAATCCAGCTTTAGCGGAGGCGGCAGCGCGAATGGATTCCGCATTACGCTCATCCGTTCGGTACGAGACTCGATATCTGACGGTCCGATCGTAGTTGGGTTGCACCTCCGCATCGAAACCCAGCCCCTTGATAACCCGTGCGCGGCTTTCGGCCCGCTCAGACCGAGAGTACAGCCCCAGGGAAACCGCATTTTGAAAAGGTCCGGATGGCATTAGCCAAGTATCTTTGATGTCAGCGGCATGCAATGCAGCCAGCTGTTGTCGCGCCAGGCGACGATCAGCCTGCGGCGGGATCATCACCCAGTAACCATCGGCTACCTGCCTGACTACTTCCGAGAATTCGGCCTCTGCGCCGGCTGACGACAGAGTCTCCGCCAACTCCGAAGCCGACGCGGAATCCTTGAACCACAGTAGTTCGCCACATGCCTGCCTCTTGTTGGTTTTCGCGAGTTCGACGTCGTCAAAAGCCAACGACTCCAGAAACTTATCGCTTTCGCCGGCGTTGACCGGACCGATTACGCCACTAGATTCTGCCCCGGACCCCGCCGCCTCCCCCACCAATCGAATAACCCCGATCTCCAAAGGTGCAAACTCGACGCTACGGTAGTCGCGCGGCCGGAGCGTTCCCCAGAGATAGACTGAGAAATTGACCAGCAGGAGCAACGCAATGACCCAGCGCACCGATCAAATACCCCGCTTCGCATAGTGAGCTAAGCCTTCGAGCACCAGATGCGGCGCCCATTGCGTCTCCTGTGGCAACCATTGACGCAAGAGTCCGGCCTCGGAACCGGCAACAAACAAACCGGCCGAGGGATCGTTACCCCTGACCACATTCATCGCATGCTTTATCACTCCAACAACCGCGAGACGTCCACCTAACTCGACTGCTGTAGCGGTGTCGACGCCAATATCTGAAGTGGTGCCGGTGTGTTTAATTCTCGGAATTTTCGTGAATTCTAGCAATGCTCTGCGGCTGGAATGAACCCCGGGCAGGATATATCCTCCCAAGTGCACGCCCTGTGCGTTGACAACGTCTACGGTGGCAGCGGTTCCGCAATCCACAACACAGCACGCTCGGGCGCATCTTTGGAAGGCGGCGATCATGGCGAGCCACCGGTCCACTCCCAGCAACCGGTAATCTACGTACCCTGACTGGACACCGAACGCCAACGGTTCGCTAGAAACGGTGACTGGATCGATTCCCCAGGACCGCCGGGTCCAAGATGACAAGTGTTGCAAACCGACGCAACCCGCCACACTAGCGACCCAAATGACATCCGGCTTGCGCATGCCTGACCAGTGTTGATCGAGCAGTGTTAGTAAATCCTGATCGCGATGAATCCGCGAATTTACTGGTCCAATGAGAGCTGGTGCCTCCGACGCGGTCCATTTGATGGCGGAATTTCCAATGTCGACTAATAACGCGATTGTCATGGTCTATGAAAAACCGGTTGTCGAGCGCAGCGATACTTCTCCTGCATGGAATGCGCGCTGTGCGCCATCGCGCTCCAAAAGGAGAGCGCCGTCGTCCCTTATGCCGACGTACCGGCCGGAATAACGGGTTCTCCCGCTCACCAGAACGACGTCCTGTCCCAGATAACCGTCGAATCGGCGCCACCCCGGCAGGAACGCTTGCAGCCCCTCGCCCGCATAAAAGCCACATGTGGCGACGAGCTTTTCCAATACGCGCGCAGCGAGACGATTGCGCGATATGTCTCTTAGTCCCGCGGTGTGCAAATCGATCCAGGGCTGGTCAATCGCGTGCGACATATGTTTCGGCATGTGCAGATTCATGCCGACACCGACAACCGCCAGCGCCGGGCCTTCAGTTTCACCGAAGGCTTCAACCAAGATCCCCGCGAGCTTACGACCATATAAATGCAAATCGTTCGGCCACTTTAACCGATGATCGTCGAGACCCTGTTCCTCCATAACCTCGGCCAGAGCTACGCCGACAGCCAGACTGAGACCACTCAAGGCGGCCAGGGGAAGATCAAAATTCCATCCGATTGACAGGGCTAGGTTTGCGCCGTATGGGGATTGCCAGGTCCGACCCCTGCGACCCCGTCCCGCAGATTGGTATTCCGCAGCACAAGCCACACCCGTTCCTATTGGGGGGTGCGGCTGGCGGCTGATAAAGTTGTTTGTAGAATCGACGTCAGCCAGCAGCCAAAAATTCCGCAATCGGGTCCCGACTATGCCGCCCAGGTATCCTTCAATCTCTCCTCTGTCCAGCAATTCCAGCGGCTGCTCTAAGCGGTATCCTCGACCTCGCACGGCCGAAATATGCAAGCCGGTATCTACCGAGAGACGCTTGAGCTGCTTCCAGATTGCCGTCCGCGTGACCCCCAGCGAATCGGCGAGGTCTTCGCCCGAATGAAATTTGCCGTCCGCAAGGTATTTCAGCAGTCTGTAAGTCGGTCCCATTAACGACGTAACTTGGTCAATCAATCCCGCTCAGCCATGCGGCGCGGCGATTTTTCTGTGTGACCGTCAGCGACGATTCGTCAACCAGCCACAGGTCGCAGGTATCCAGTACCGCGTGCTGCGGAAACAAGTCGAACGTCATCAGTTCATCGCGGCGAAACGCGTGGATGGCGATCGCCGCACCCTCGCGACCTTGCTCGATTCGTTTGCTCAGCGACTCAGGCTTGACCTGAATACCGTCCAGCGCGACGATGCGGTCACCGGCGGACAGACCGGCGTTATGGGCCGCGCCGCCGTTGTATACATGCGTGATCTCCGCAAACGGGCCGTCACCGCGTGTGCGAGCGCCAAGCGCCAGTGGGGACACGCCAGGTGTTCTTGCGTTGTCCGTGCAGCCGCCCTGATCATCTGGTCCTCGCGCCGCGCGTAAAACAAACCCGACGCCAACGCTGGCAAACCAATCCACTAACGGCAACTCATCAGTGCCATGAACGTAACGTTCAAAGAAAACAGACAAATCGGTTGCGGCCAACTCGTTCGCTAATCGTTCTACCCCGTCTTCGGGTACACCGATACCAGGTCTTCCGAATTGTTCCCATAGCGCGCGCATAAGGTCGTCGAGACACACGCTTTCGGCAGTTCGGTTTCGTAGCTCCATATCAAGACCGAACGCCACCAAACCACCTTTAGCATAGTAGCTCACGATCGCGTTCGGCGCATTTTCGTCCTGCTTGTAGAACTTGGTCCACGCATCGAAGCTCGATTCCGCGATGGACTGAATTGAGCGTCCGGTACCGCGCATCACCCGAGTTACGTTCTGGGCGACGAGTTCAAGATAACTTTCGCATGCGATGCACCGGCTGCGCACCAGGGCTAATTCATCGTAGTAGCTGGTGATGCCCTCAAATGCCCACAACAGGTTGGTGTGGACTTCGCACGACAGGTCGGCGCTCTGTAGCCGCTCGGGCCGAATACGTTTGACGTGCCAAAGATGGAAATATTCATGGCTACATAAACCCAGAAACCGACGATATCCCTCGGTGGGCAGCTCCATACCGACCGCCGGTAGATCGTCACGGTTACACATCAAACTTGTCGAACGCCGGTGCTCGAGACCGCCGTAGCCGTCGCCGACGGCCATGGTGAGGAACAGGTATCGATCAATCGGAGCTGGATCTCCGAACAGAGCAAGATGTTGTCTGCAGATTCGTTCCAGGTCAGCCCGCAGACGAAGAGCATCGACGGCCACTCGTCCCGAAACAACCATTGCGTGCTGAATTCCCTTTACATCGAAAACGATCTCTTCGAATCGCCCCATTTCGACCGGATGATCAATCAATTCCTCGTAGTCATCGGCGCGATAAGTACCGAATCCCGCTTGATTCACGGATACAACTGAAAGCGCTGTCGCGACGCACCAACTGGAAACCAGAGGATCCGAGGGGGGTTCGATATCCAACCGATACGTCTCAGTTTCCTGGCCGATCACGCGTAAAAAGACGCTAGGTCCGTTGAAATAGCCGTGCGTTATGTCCAGATGCGCCGCGCGAACGCTCAGATCCCAAGCGTACACCCGATAGACCACGCTGACTGGCCCGTCAATCGGATCGAGTTGCCACGTCTGTTTATCTAGTTTTTTAACACCGATCTGTTGATCCGCCGCATGCGCGCGCAGAGAAAAGATGTGGCGTGCAAAATCCCTGATCATGTAGCTGCCAGGTATCCATGCCGGCAGTGAAAGCAATTGTCCTTGCGGCGCCGGCTTATCGATGGAAAGAGTCACTTCAAAATAGTGACCGGCAGGATCTGCAGGTATAATTCGATAAGCAATGTTCGCCATATCTCCTCGTTCGTACGTTGCGAGAATCGTTTGCGCCTCTAATGCGGAGTCGACCGCTACGAGTGTTTGGTAGCCTGAACGACGTGCTTTGCGCGAATAAAATCTCGATGAGGCACGTACAGCAGATCGGCAAGCCGGCGAATCAGGTGCTCTTCGTAGTGATGAAGAACGCCATCGCTGTATGCGACGTGCCAAAGGGCGCACACCAGATTGAATTTCTGCTCCGGGGAGTAACACTCGTTGATCACGTCGACATGTTCATGCAGGGAAACTGAGCGATCAAGATTCCGTTCCGCGTCGTCAACAAGCTGATCTACTGCTGCCGTTTCGAGCCCAAGTAGTGATATCAGGCGATCTTTTAACGCGCGGCACTCACTTGGGTCGCGCTTGAAGTCAGCACGTGCGACATCGACGAGTAACACGACAGCTGCCAGATCAAAAGCCCTGTCGTTTGAAGAATATCCACTCGTATCCTCAGGTACCAATAATTTACGCAATTTCGCTAACATCTGATCACGTTTATTGGAGACAACTTATCATTACGACATCACGACGCCTCTTTGATTCACCTGTACTGGTTTTCTAGCCTACCGAAGCCAATGCTGATTGTGAATTGACAACCCGTGTCATTCAAGACGTTCGGCGCGTGTTCAACCACTTTTGATTTGGCGCGCAATCCCGCGCCAGGAAAATTGCACTAGCCGCAAAGGCGCTTACTTAAGGCGATACGGCTCGTTTTTGGATGAAACGTCGGCAACAGGGGGGAGTCGCGAAGCGGTGAACGCCTCGCCATGGATCGAGAGGCTGGACTTATTCGCGCAACAGGGACGGCGTAGCAAGGAAGTATTTACGGCCATTTCCGGAAGAAATGATCCGTGGCGGCGGGCCAACTACTCCACGATAGCCGCTAAGTAAGCGCCATTTTTACTAGCCGTAAATCGGGATAGGGGCGACCAGCATAGCTGGCCGAGCCCCTCCCACACCACCCGGCATGCGGGTCCGCACCGGGCGGTTCGGGAAGTTGAGGTCACGAGGTGCCCATGCTGGGCGCACAAAAGAAAACCCCTGATCGTCGCTACGATCAGGGGTTTTAGCATTAAAGCCTGGCAGTGCCCTACTCTCACATGGGGAAACCCCACACTACCATCGGCGATGCACCGTTTCACTTCTGAGTTCGGGATGGGATCAGGTGGTTCCAATGCTCCATGGCCGCCAGGCAAACTGTTCGACTTGACGTGTTTCCACGGCAAGTCATGTTTGGTTTGATCGACAAGGCGTCGGATACAGTGTTGTTTCAACAACGCTCCAAAACTTTTGGGCGTTATATGGTCAAGCCTCACGGACAATTAGTACTGGTTAGCTTCATGCATTACTGCACTTCCACACCCAGCCTATCAACGTGGTAGTCTTCCACGGCCCTTCAGGGACCTCAAGGGTCCAGTGAGACCTCATCTTAGGGGGGGCTTCCCGCTTAGATGCTTTCAGCGGTTATCCCGTCCGTACATAGCTACCCGGCAATGCCACTGGCGTGACAACCGGAACACCAGAGGTACGTCCACTCCGGTCCTCTCGTACTAGGAGCAGCTTCCCTCAAGTCTCAAACGCCC
>CBDUNM010000109.1:0-17869 GCA_965368585.1 uncultured Chromatiales bacterium
CTCAAGACGAACGGCGGCGGCGCATTGGTACAGCTCAACTCGATCGCATCAATGAAAAACTTCGCGGATTTCGCCACCTACTCCGCATCGAAGGCGGCGTCGTACTCAATCACTCAAGCCTTGCGCGACACATTACAGGCGCAGGGCACGCGGGTGGTCAGCGTGCACCCAGGTCCTATCGCAACCGACATGGCAAACAGTGCCGGCCTCGGTGACGTCGCCGAGCCTCCCGAACTCGTTTCGCAGGCTATCATTGCTGCATTGGAGTCCGGTGATTTCCACGCTTTTCCCGACACGTTGGCCAGGCGGGTCGGTGCTGCCTATCGGGATTTCGCCACCAACATCGTGGATGCCAACCTGATGGAAGGGTGAGCAATCACATGCGAAAAGGGAGACGATGATGCCAACAATACTTGCGTTCGACGTGTACGGCACCTTGATCGACACACACGGTGTCGTGGCCAGGTTGAGGGAGTTTGTCGGCGACAAGGCGGAGGAATTTTCTCGTGTTTGGCGCGAGAAGCAGCTGGAATATTCCTTCCGTCGTGGTTTGATGCGTAGCTACGAGACTTTCGGTGTCTGCACCAGTCAGGCGCTGGATTACACGAGTACCTATCTCGACGCCGGGCTTACCACAGACCAGAAAGCGGCGCTCTTGGCCGCGTACCGCGGCCTGCCGGCGTTTGATGATGTGAAAGAGCCGTTGACGGGCCTGAAATCCGACGGACACTTGCTTTACGCATTCTCCAACGGTACGGCTGACGTCGTGGAAACACTGCTCCTCACCGCAGGTATCCGCAATCTCTTCGACGGTGTAGTCAGCGTCGATGATCGGCAGACATTCAAACCGAATCCTGACGTTTATGAACACATGTTGAATACGACCGGAGCATCGTCCGGCGACGCTTGGCTGATATCCAGCAATCCGTTCGATGTAATCGGTGCGATCTCGTTTGGTCTGCGCAGTGCCTGGTTGCGGCGATCAAGCAAATCGGTATTCGATCCCTGGGGTATCGAGCCGACGCTCACCATCACGAGTCTTCGTGAGTTCGGGCGTTTGTTATGAACGTCCCGGACAGCAGGAACCCAACCATGGCCAAAGACACCCTGCCGGCGATAGGTGAAAGTGAAGCCAGCGGTGAGATTGCCGAACTCTACGCCGACATTCGCGCGACTCTGAACGTTTCCGCCATCAACTATGTCTGGCGGCACATCGCCACCATTGACGGCGGCCTGCGCTGGGCCTGGGACGCGGCCAAGCCGATGTTTGTCTCCGGTCGGGTGGAGAGCGAATGTGAACACCTGCAGGCGCAGTTGTCGTATCCGGAACTGCCCGCTTTGAGCGACGCGACGTTGTCTCTTGCGGGCGTCGGCCGCGATGGCCGCGACATGATCACCGCCATTCTCGATACCTACAACCGTGGCAATTTGCTGAATATGGTTTCCTTGTCGGCGCTGATCGCCGAACCCGTCACGCCGCCCGCCGGGGACCGTCCGCGGGCCGACCTCCCGTTCTCGGCGACGCCCCTGCCGCCGATTCCAGAGATCGCCGACCTATCCAGTGATGTCAGTGACCAAGTGCAGGCTCTCAACGACCTCGGCGCCAAGCCTGGGCCAAACCGCGTGGTGGCCAGTATCTACAAGCACATCGCCTTGTGGCCCGGCTACCTCTCGCTAAGCTGGGTACAACTGGCTGCGATGCATGCCGACGGCTCGCTGCTGCAACTGATCGAGGACACCCAGCAGAAGGCCCGGCTGCATGCCGCTCATCTTGCCGCTGAACTCGGACCGCGCCCGCCCGGCCCGGTAGGGGATCGAGTGCGCAGCACCGTCTTTGAGTTCACCGATACGGTGATCGCCCGCATGATCCCCATCGGCCAGATGCTGCGCCAGTCGCTGCAAGTCGATCGCATCCCGCGTTCGTAGCCCGAGGGCTCAGCACCCGCCATCGGTCAAAAAATTCCTTGAACAAAGTCTACTCATCGGCGCCGGTCGTCATTCTGCCGTTCGCGGGCATTCTTGCCACACGCCGATGCGCAGAACCGGGTCCAGCACCAGTGTCGGAAATCTCATCGCCGGCATGCTGATCGGCCCCCACGCGCTTGGACTCATCCACGAGAGTGCGACTGCACATCTCCTTGTCGAACTCGGTGTTGTATTGTTGCTTTTCGACATCTGGCTGCGATTCGCGCTATCGCGTATCCGGAACACCGGGCTAGGTGCAACGGGGCTCTGCTTGCCCAGGGCAGCAGGTCGGTTTTCGTTATCGTTGCCATGCCGACGGTACGGGAGGCACTGGGTGAAGGCGCGGTCGGCGTGGTGAAAATGGGCATCGCCGCCGGCATCGTGCCGACGCCGGCCCTGACGGATCTCGGCTGTCCGTATTGCGCCAGAATCCGGCACGGCGAATCCCCATCTACTCACAACCCGAACGACAACTTCCCTGTCCATCAAACGCCATTGTCTGTCCGCTCAGCGGGATATGCACCGGCATTTCACATGCCTGCATAAATCGCTCGGTTCTAGTTCCTGGAAGGAGCTTGCCGTTTTTGGTCGCCTGTTCGTTTGCATGTGACGCGATAACCGCCTTGGGAACGATCAGTTTGTTGACCACATAGGCCGCTTCTTGCGGCCCGGTTGTGAATGTATCGCCAATATTCATGACGGCCAGCTGCACGCCGTAGTGATTCTTAACGACGGTTTCCTGTTCGGCAGTGATCCCGGTGTCTCCGGAAAGATAAACCTTCAGCCCGTTCGAAAATTTCAAGACATAGCCGGTGGGTGGCCCGGCATAGCCGGTAAGGCCCGCTTGATTGAGCAGAGCGCCCAGCTCACCGCCAATCATGCTGCCGGCAATGCCGTTGGAATGCACCGCAGGTACCGTGGTCAATGAAACGCCGTTGATCTTTATCGATGCACCAAAACGCACCAGCTGCGATTGCTCGGTACTACCGCCCAATGCCTCGAACTTTGCTGCGAAGAACTTCGGCATTTCGCTGCCGGTGACGATCGTGGCACGTTTCGCCAAGGCAATATCAACGCTGTTGGTGTTGGGCAGGGATTGCACCGACATTTCCGGTGCAGCGCACTCACCCGCGTTAACCGTGGGCACATGTCGATCGCCGACATGATCACCGTGCATGTGGCTGACCAAAATGACATCGATGTTCCCAAGACGCGGATCGTCCGGCCCGGCGACGGTTCGGCCCGCATCGTACAGCAGGCGCGTGCCATCCGGATCTTCTAAAATCAATGCTCGATCATATCGACAGAATTCGCCATCGTGGCTGCCAAGCGGCGTGATCTTTACAACTTCATCCGAATCGGACATCAATCCGATCTCTCTGTAGTACTTTGCAGCGCCGGGATGCAACCGTTGCGCCGGCGCATACTTCACCGTATTGACCGCTTGCGTGTAGCGACCTTGCGGTAAGCGGTGAACCAGGGCTTCATGGCCGCGGTGAATTGCGCGCGCCAGTCGATAAGCCGTTTCATCATCGAGATCCGGACTCACCAGGATCAATGACCACAGGCCAACGGAGTGTACATCCTTCTCCTGGCCTTTATAGGTGCCGGCTGGCACCGTCATTTTCTGTAAATGCGGGTGTTTCTCGAGAATTTGCAGTATCTGTTCTTGCGATGGCGCAATGAATCTGCCACCTGCCGGTCCATTGGCAACTTCCACGAAGCCGGGCCAACCGATACCCGCGCCCCACAACGCAGCAGCCTTGCCTTCGAGTACCAAATTCGGCCCTTCCGCGGCCTTTTCCAAAATTATCTGCTGGAATTCCTTGTCCGGTTCGAGGCCTAGGCCGTCTAGCACATCCTTCACCAATATCCGCAATCCAGACGCTTTGGTGCCGAAGGCAATCGGCTGACCCCGTAAGTCGTCAATGCTTTCGTATTCGGAATCACCGCGTACGACAAACATCCCGGGATTCGGATACATCACCGACAATATCTTCAGATTTGCCGCCGGGCGGCCAACACCGTCCAGTGCCACGCGTGCGGCGTTTCCTTCAACCTGGCCAACATCGACTGCGCCTGATTCCAACAATTCCAGATTCTGCCGGCTACCCTTGGTAGCGAGTGTTTCGACATTGAGTTGGTTGTCCGTGGCATTGATCACCTCGGCCATGTTTTCGCCGAACAATTGAAAACCGCCGCCTTTGGTGGCGGTCGCCCATCTGATAGTGGTCTTATCAGTGGCCAAAACCAGTGGAGCGGTTGTCAGCGTCAGCAACAAGCATACGACTTGAGTAGGTTTCATCGATCACGCATCCACATGCCATTGGGAACATAGCTGTCCATCAAGGTTAATGATACTAGAGTCCAGGTCGGTACCTTTAAACATGCAGAAATTACGGGTGAACGCACGCCGGGTGAGCGTCCTCGCCGAACCTGCGCATGGGGCGGCGGCTCGAGGGGGCGTCTTCGTTGCATACCCCGAGCACTTTGCCTTGCTCGTCAAACGAGACGACGAACGAAGCGCGCTCTAACCTAAAGTCATTTCATCGGGGGTAGCGTCGATAACGCCAACCTCAATGACTCCCAAAGTCGCTGTGTCCGGGAGTGATCAACCAAAAGCGCCGCCGCCAGCGAAACCCGGCGACACGCGAAGTGCTCACGGGAACTCCAGACAGTCTGACTGAGCGCCAATTACCAGGACCATCACAAACAAAGCCTCACGCTGCAGTGCCCCCTGCCGGGTAAAGCTTTCAGTGACCCGCCGTGAACACATCCCGGTAGGCTCGGCTGCTGCTTCCCCGCAGCAAACGGTCACTTAAACCTTCACCCGACATGAGGCACAAACTGATGCATTTCTTTATGAGCGCGTAGCCATCATGAGCGCATAGCCATCGAAAAATGCAGGTTTCCGCTTTCGCTCGTGATTGTAGACTGCGCATACACATGGCCGCGAAAATGGCTGTGCGCGCGAAAGATGCCAACCGGAAGGGAGAGATCGATTGGATTCCATCACTCAGGCCGCCCTGGGTGCCGCAGTCGGAGCAGCAACCATGGGCCGCACGCGCCCCGTCTGGCAGGCGGCGCTTGCCGGCGCCCTCATAGGCACCCTGCCGGATCTGGACGTCTTCATCGACGAGGGCGATCCGATACGCAACATGGTGCTGCACCGTGCTGAGACGCACGCGCTGTTCTGGCAGGCGCTTGCTGCACCCGTGATCGCCGGCGCGCTGACGTTGGCGACGCGCACCGGCAGGCTGTTTGCCCGCTGGTGGCTGATGGTGATGCTTGGCCTGTTCACCCATTCGCTGCTCGATGCAACGACCATTTATGGCACCCGGCTCGGGCTGCCTTTCAGTGACCAGCCTTTCGGCCTGGGCAGCCTGTTCATTATCGATCCGTTGTATACACTGCCACTGCTGCTGGGATTGGCATTGACCCTGCTGCTGCGTTCACCGGCACGGCTGCGCTGGAACACGGCCGGACTGACGCTATCCACCCTCTATGCACTCTGGTCGATTGGTGCCCAGGCGCATGTCCTGGACCGGGTCCGCGCGATGCCCGAAGCGCAAGGACTGCCGCCGGAGCGGATTCTGGTTACCCCGACGCCGTTCAACACCATCTTATGGCGCGTGGTACTGGTGCACGAGGACCACTACCAGGAGGGGTTCCACTCGCTGCTCGACCCGATTCGGGGGTCGTCGCAGGGAATCCGGTTCGACCGCCACGACCGCCGCGGTGACCTCGATCGGCGCACCAGGAGCTTCGCGGATGCCAACCTGATCCGCGCCTTCTCCAAGGGCTTTTACAGCCTTGCCGACGACGGTCGGTACATTCGGATCACCGACCTGCGCATGGGCCAGCACCCTTATTTCGTCTTCGCCTTCGCCTTCGCGGAGCACCACAGTGAGCCGCTGGTTCCGATCACCCCTCGGCGCATCAGCAACCGCATGCCGTTCGAGCCAGGGATCGTCTGGCTGTGGAACCGCCTGCGCGGCGAGGATATCCCGGCGCCGGGTCGCGCCCCCGGACCGATCAATATTTCACCGAGCAGCCGTATGGGCGAGTGACGCTCGCGGCTACCGGCTCACCGTTCATCATCTGGGCCAGTGCCACCGGGACATACTGGGTCGCGTTCGCGATATCTGCCGGGTTGGCCGAGGCGATGTTGTCGATTCCGCCCATGTAGGCGAGTTTGCCGTCGGCGTCGATGATGTACATATGCGGCGTGGTTTTGGCGTCGTATAGGCGGCCGATGGCACCCTGGTCGTCGAGGATCACGGCGCTCGGCACCGCATTGCGCTGGGCGGTCAAGGCATCGGCTTGGGCGGGCGTGACGTGTCCCTGCTTGCCGGGTGCGGACGATATGATCGAAAGCCACACTGCGCCCTGTTCGGTGGCGGCCTGCTGCTGTTGTTGCATGTTACCGCTGTTGTAGTGCTTGCGCACGTATGGACAGTCGTGGTTCGTCCATTCGAGGATCACCGGTTTGCCGCGGAAGTCGCTCAGCGCCAGGCGCTTGCCGCTGGTGTCGATACCGGTGAACCCGGGTGCCGGTTTACCGATCTGCAGGGCGGCGCCGGCGGTGGTTGCCAGGACCAGCAGCAGCGTGGTCAAAACGGGTTTCATCAACATATCAATCGTTCCTTTCCAATGAGTTTCAGATCGTGTCAATTCGGGACAATGCCTGCAGGACCAGGCCTTCGGTGAGCAGTTGAGGCAGGACCTCGGGTTCGCCCCGCCCAGCGGGATATAACAGGTACAACGGTACGCCGCTGCGCCCGTAACGCTGCAGTTCCCGGGTTATCGCCGGGTCACGGCGGGTCCAGTCGCCCTTGAGGTAGGCGACGCCGCGTTCGTCCAGCGCCTGGCGGACCGCGTCGGTGGCCAGCGCGACCCGTTCGTTGACCTTGCAGGTGATACACCAGGCAGCGGTGAAATTGACAAGTATGGCGCGTTCGTCCTGTTGCAGTGCGCTGACCCGCTCGCGGCTCCAGGTCTCGGCCGCGGGCGTCGTCGATGGTGTCGGCGGGGTGTTGTGCCCGGCGTCGATCAGTAGCGCGAGACTCGCGACTACCAGCGCGCCCCCCAGCGCATTGCGCAGGCCGCGTCTACGCAGCGGTTGACCGAGCCACCACAGGCCGAACGCGAGCAGCACACTACCGGCCAGGGCGCCGGCCAGCCCGCTCGGGCCGACCTGCTGGCTCAGCACCCACAGCAGCCAGGCCGCGGTCGCATACAACGGAAAGGCCAACGCATTACGCAGGCGTTCCATCCAGGGTCCAGGCGCGGGCAGCAGCTTTACCCAGTGCGGCCAGATGCCGAGGAGCGTCACCGGCAACGCAAAACCGGCGCCCAGTGCGGCGAACACCAGCAGGGTCTCGAGCGGCGGCCGGGTCAGCGCAAAGCCAAGCGCGGTCCCCATGAAGGGCGCGGTGCACGGACTGGCGACGATCACCGCGAGCACACCGGTCGCAAAGGTGCCGCGAAAACCCTTGTGTTCGGTCATCGTCTGGCCTACGCCAGCCAGCCCGCTGCCTAAGGCGAACACGCCCGACAGGTTCAGTGCGAGCGCCAGCATCAGGTATAGCAGGGCGATCACCACCCAGGGTTCCTGCAGTTGGAAGCCCCAGCCGAGTGACGCGCCGCCGGCGCGCAGCGCAATCAACAGGCCGGCGAGCGCGAGCAGGCTCAGCAGCACCCCGGCGCCGAACGCCAGGCCGTGGCGTGCGCTGTGGCCGCTGGTGTGCTGCACCAGCCCGAGTATCTTGATTGACAGCACCGGCAGCACGCAGGGCATCAGGTTTAGCAGCAGACCGCCGAGCAGCGCGAGCCCGATTGCCAGAATCAGGGTCACGGGTGGCTCGCCGGGCGGTGACGATGCGGCCGCGAGCGGCGTCGCGCCGACCGTGAAGCCGCGTGTCAAGGTGCCTCCGGGCCCTGACTCGCTGACCACCAAAAGCCCGTCGAGTGGTGCGCCATCGGCCAGCGGTGCCTCGCCCGCCGGCAGTGTCAACAGCAGTGAATCGTCTTCGAAGCGCCATGCCTGGGGCTGTGAAGGCGCAACCGGTCCCCAGTCGTTGGCGGCAAACCACAGCGACGCGACCTGCGCATCGGCCCAACCGGTCGCGTCGATGCGCAGCGTCAGCGCGCCGTCCCCCGGTAGGTAGATGGCGGTGCCGGGCGATGCCACCGGCCACTGCGCGCGCACCGCGTCGAATGATGGATTGGCAGCAGGGCCACTGTCGGCCTGCATCGACGGCAGGCTAACCAGCAGCCTTGCATCCTGTGGAATGCACTCCTCGCGACACACCAGCCAACTGACATCGGCGGCGATAGCGACTGGCGCGCCGACCGGTTGGTCTGGCGGGACAGCGACCGGCACCAGCAGCGTGACCGAGTCCTCGTAGCCGTAGTTCACCAGCGGTCCGACCGGGATGCGCTGCGGCGTCGGCCAGTGGATGTCCCCGGCCTGCCAGCCGTCGGGTAGCTGCCACTCGACCCGCGGCGCCTCGCCCGAGTCTCCCGGGTTACGCCAGTAAACGTGCCAGTGTGGCATCAGTTCGAAACGCAGGCCGAGCCAGAGCGTCTTACCGGGCACCGCCGCCGCGCGCTCCGCCAGCAGCGTGAGTCGTACCTGTTCGGTTCGCGCGCTGTCGTCTGCCAGCGAGGTGCTGGGCACGGTGAGTAGCAGAAACAGCAGTACGAACAGCCTTGCCATGTGTTTCCCGATGCGGGTGGTCGTCTCAGCTTAGTCCTGTGTTTGGCTGAAAGGTTTAACACCACCGCCACCCGGCGTCGGGTCGAGTTCACGCGGCGCTATCGGGGTAAACAGTCGTCTGTCTATCGCGACCAGCGTAATAAGGGGGCGAATAACGGCTGGGCGGGCGCCAAAACAGCCACTAGCATTGTGGGCGTTTGATGTTCGCGCCAGCCGCTCCCCCGCGTGAGCCGTTGAGTAAAAAAATCATCGGACATACCCGTTTCGGCGGTCCCAAGCTGGCCGAAAAAGGCGGTGGCAGTGTTACTTCTGCGCAGATTTCGCCAAGGTGTTGTCATGCCGATTCTCGTTTGCCACGCACCATGGCACGGCGGCTACTGCTGTCTGGACGTGATCCATGCCGAATTGCAAGGCCGCGACCGGCTTTCCCGTCGCGCGGCGTGGTTGACAAGCGGGGAGTCTGGACGTTGAGTGGGAGGTCTGCAGGCTCATTGCCCGGAGCGAATAGCGAAAATGCGTACGGCCGCGATTGTCTTCGCAATACTTACGGCATTGCTGCTTCACCCGCAGCCGCCCGCCTGCGCTGCGGAACTGACCGGCACCGCCTTGGTTGACGCGCTGCGCAGTGGTGGGTTCAATCTGTACTTCCGCCATGCGGCGACAGACTGGTCGCAGCAGGATCGGGTGACGGTTGTTGACGATTGGCTGAGTTGCGATCCGACGCGGATCCGTCAGCTGTCGGATCCGGGGCGCGAAGCAGCGCGTGATATCGGTGCGGCGATGCGTCGCCTGCGCATACCGGTCAACGAGGTGCTTGCCAGTCCGTATTGCCGCACGATGGATACCGCCCGTTTGTTGGGGCTGGGCGAGGTCAGACCCAGCAATGACGTCATCAACCTGCGGGTGGCGTCCTATTTTGGCGGCCGGGAACAGGTGATCGCCACGGCGCGCCGGTTGCTGGGCACGGCAACCGTTGCCGGCGGCAATCGCGTCATCGTCGCCCACGGCAACGTTGCGCGGGATGCGACCCCGGTCTATCCGAACGAAGCCGAAGCGATCGTGTTTCGGCCCGATGGCCGGGGTGGATTCACGGTCGTGGGCCGACTCTCGGCGGCGATGTGGCGGGCCCTGGCGGATGGGAGGCCATGAACACATGACACGCGTTTCTGCAATCACCCGCATCATTGCGTTTCTGTTAATGGCGGTGTCGCTGCAAGTCGGTGCCGAGCCCGGCCATCCGAAGGAGTGCCCTACAATGACTGAGTTCCTCGAATTCGACGCCCTCCGGCGCCCGGCCAGCCCGAATCACTGGCTGGTTGCGCCGCCGGGTGCCGATGCGTCGCTGCACCGTGATGCGGCGGCACCCCGGTACCCGTTGGCGGCAGAACGGTTGGCCCGGGCCTGGGTCGGCGTGGTCGAGCAGGCGCCGCGCACCCGCATCATCGGCGTATCCACCGACGGCCTGCGGGTGGAGGCGGAGCAGCGCAGCGCATGGTTCGGCTTCGTCGACCGGGTGAGTTTTCGCGCCATCGCCCTGGACGACGCGTCATCGACCTTCTTCGCCTACAGCCGATCACAATCCGGTTACTGGGATTTCGGTGTCAACAGGCGGCGCTTGTCCGCCTGGGTCGAGGCGTTGCAGCAGGCCGCTAGCGCGCATATCTCAGTGCGGTAGATGCCACGCTGGTTGTCGCCGCAAACTCACGCGGCTGTCTTCTTCGGCGCGCCGGTCGCGATGCGTGTCGGGCGGAACGTCGGTAAAGCCACTTCGACGGCCGGTTGTCATTTCCGGGTGTGCCGACTCCACAGCCGCGGACGGTTCGCGCGTGCCGCTTGATAGGTCGCGCACCGCAGCTGAAGCGGTGATCTGCACCCGCCACGACGAGTCATCGACATTCGCGTCGACAGGGTTCCTGTGAGCTGAAGGGGGAAAACGCTCACGCACGGTGCCGAGAGCGGCCATCGGGGCATACGAAAACGGCGAAACGTATACATATTAAGGAATGCGTTAGTGAAGCCTCCCGCCGGGTGAAGGTTTATCCTGCATGTTGCACCAGCCGAGCCTACAGGGATGTAGCCACGGCGTGTCACGCAAAGCTTTACCCGGCAGGACGCGCTGGAAACGTGAGGCTTTATCAGTGGTTCTCTTGACAACGCATTGCACTCATGATGCGTGTGCCTCGAGCGCCATCGTTTAAATGACTGCGGCTCCAACGTCGACTTCATTCGAAGGTGCGGTGCGATTTCAAAAGCTGAACTAAGGTTGTTGAGCGTCAGATAAATTTACACTTCGCCGGAACGATGTCACGACCATAGATTCATCTAGTTGATTTTCATCTAATTACTTAAAAGAATAATAATGGCAAGTAAATTGCTTCCTAGGAAGAGAGGGCGTTGACCGCCGCTCTTGTTAGCCGCAGAGGCAAGTCGTCGGTCAATGAAAAGGATTGCTGCTGAACAGAGATCCGAGAGATCCGAGAGAACCAGGGTTCAGCTACCCATCGGGGCGCTATATAGGTGTCTTGGTATCTAGCCAGCTCGTCAGGGAGAATGATCATGCGAGAAAAAGACGCAATGCGCGGTGACAACCACCCTTCCGGCTTAGACTCTGACACAGGGTCGAACAAGCGTTGTAAAACCACACCATATGTGAACCGATGGGTTTGGACGCGCAGTAGACGTGATCGAGGTCGACTGCGATCTATCGGGCATGTGTTCCTTGGCATAACGCTCACGCTGGCACTCGGCATTGTTCCGTTTAGCACCGCTCATGCCGTTTCGGCACCGACCACGAAGCCGATGACTGAGTTGAATCCTGTTTTAGCAGGGGCCTGTGGTATTCCGGTCATACTGGTTCTTGATGAATCCGGTTCCATCGACATCACGTTAGGCGCCGAATCCGCCGTTAGAAACGCGGCAAGTTCCTTTGTCAACGCGCTCGCTGATACCGGCTCGGAGTTGGCGATTGTGGAATATGGATCGCGAGCCAAAAAGGTATTTGACTACACGCAGGTCACCTCCGGCGCGAGCGGTACAGCTGGCACCATGTTTGACCCCTATATCTTCGCGACCGCTACGAGCGGTGATGTTTACGAAGCGCCGTCTCAACTGGGCTCGACGACCAACTGGGACGACGCGCTGGATAAGGTAGAGGCCTTGAACAACGACTCGGGCGTCGCGCCGCTGGTGGTGTTTATCACCGACGGTGACCCTACCTCACACATACTCGACTATATGGGTGAGTCTGGCGAAGTAGGATTCTTCAACGCCACACAGTCCCTCTGGCGAGCGATGGAAGAGGCCAATGCGGTCAAGACTCAAGGGTCGAAAATCCTTGTGGTTGGCGTAGGAGGCGGGCTCAGCGACCCAGCAAGTCAACAGCGTTTACAGGACATCTCGGGTCCTAATGTTGCTCCTCCGGCTACCGTTGATATCGAGACAAACGATGTGCTGCTCGTTACGGACTTCTCCGACCTCGAAGCGGAAATGCGCCAAATCGCCTTCCAGCTCTGCGCGCCGGCGGTCAGCTTTACCAAGAAGGTTGGCGGTACAGCGACGGCGGGTTGGGATTTCGTCGCGAGTGTCTCGGTCCCATCCGGTTCCTTTGAATGGAAAGCGCCACTACCAGCCCCCAGCCCGATCACCAATCCCAATACCGGCACCACCGACGCCCTCGGGACGGTGACCTTCCAATGGGAACCGGCTTTGGCGGTCGATTCGACATTGGTATTCAATGAGGTGCTGCAGGCGGGTTATGAATTCGATGGCGCATCCTGTACCCGGAAGACCCTGACTACCACCGGTATCACCGAATCGACCTTCGATCCGGGCAACGTCGTTAGCTCGCAGACGATGACCGTGGGTCCCAACGATATTGTGACCTGCGAGGTAAACAACCGGTCTATGCCGATTCGATCGCTGCGGTTGGCGAAGACCGCCAATCCCACAACCTACTCGGCGGTGGGCGCGGTGATCAACTACAGCTTCGCGGTGACCAACAACGGCAATGTCAGTCTGGCCGGGCCGGTGAGCGTGGCCGATGACAAGGCCACCGACGAGAGCTGTCCGGCGGTCAGCACCGTGGGCAACGGCAATGGCAGCCTGGATCCCGGCGAGAGCATCGCTTGCACGGCCAGCTACACCATCACCCAGACGGACCTGAACAACGGGTCGGTGACCAACACCGCCACGGCAAACGCCGATGGGGTGACCTCCGGCCCGGCCCAGGCAACGGTCACGGCCAACCAGACCCGGAACCTGGGACTGGCGAAGACCGCCAATCCCACAACCTACTCGGCGGTGGGCGCGGTGATCAACTACAGCTTCGCGGTGACCAACAACGGCAATGTCAGTCTGGCCGGGCCGGTGAGCGTGGCCGATGACAAGGCCACCGACGAGAGCTGTCCGGCGGTCAGCACCGTGGGCAACGGCAATGGCAGCCTGGATCCCGGCGAGAGCATCGCTTGCACGGCCAGCTACACCATCACCCAGACGGACCTGAACAACGGGTCGGTGACCAACACCGCCACGGCAAACGCCGATGGGGTGACCTCCGGCCCGGCCCAGGCAACGGTCACTGCCGTGCAAAATCCGGTGCTTAACATCGACAAAGTGTTGACCGACAACGCCGATGAAGATGGGTCAGGCGCCGTGACGTTGAACGATACTCTGACCTATCAAATCACAGCGACCAACGACGGCAACATAACCTTGAACAACGTGGTCGTGTCCGATGATCTGACGGGTCAATCAACGTCCTGTCCGACCCTGGTTCCTGGCGGTACCTGCGTGCTCACGGTGATGTATGTGGTGACACAGGCCGACGTCAATGCCGCACAGATCGTCAATACGGGTACGGCCGATTCGGATGAGACGCCGCCGGTTTCGGACACCGAAACCACGCCGGTCGTGCCAAACAGCCTACCTGCGCCGCCACCCAACTGCGATGGCGATGATGGGCCCAAATCGCCGCTGGACGACACCACTAATTTGAGCGACGCGGAAAAGGCGGCATATGCGCTCTACGAATCGGTTATTCTGATGACCAAGGCCAAGATTCATGCAACCAGCTGCGACTCGACGGCCGGTTCCTATCCGATTTCCATATTCACCAACGGAGGGTTGGTTGGTGATCCGGGCGAGGACAATACCGTTACCGTGGACTCTCCCGACGGCTCGTATTCTCTTGATGCGGATCCGCAACCTGAGATTCCGTTGCGCGGCCAGTTCATCGGTATCAGGCAGATTGGCAGCGGTGTCTTTGACGGCCACTCGGTGAGTGGTCTTAGTGGCAGCGGTATCTACAACCAAGCCAAAAACATGCTGATTTTCAATGGAAACACCAGCGTGGTTGGCTCAAACGGTCGTCCGGACCTCTACAGCGGAACCCTGATCAAGGACTTCTGCCGGGGTTCGTCGAATAGCACTGATCCGGAATTCTTCCTGATCTATGACTATGGACTCGAAGCATTGTCCAAATTGGGATATCCGACCGACAAGTACTGGCAGCGTTCGAAGTCTCGGCGTTACGACGGCGCCTCGGGTCGTACGGTGTTTGTCCAGGATCGCCTCGTTGGCGCAACTGCTTGCCGCATCGTCATAGATACGGAGGGTGTCAACAGTGAAGACGTCTTCTGGCAGGATGGAACGCTAACCGTCACTACGGACAGGCCGGGTGTCCCGGTGCCCAATCTATCCTTCTGAAGCACTCAAGGAAGAACCATCGAGAGAGCCGGGGTCGTAATGCCCCGGCTCTTCTAACCTGCATATCTCCGTGCGCCTGCGCCATTATGTAAGAGAATCACCAATAAAGCCTCACGTTTCCAGCGCCTCGCGCCGGGTAAGGCTTTCAGTGACAAACCGTGCATACATCCCCGTAGGCTCGGCTGCTGCCTCCGTGCAGCAAGCGGTCACTTTACCTGCGTGTTGCACCAGCCGATCAAGGGCCACATACCGAAACCCGATGTAGCAGCGTCGAATCCTCTTTTTCCGGGGGTTTCTGCAGGGTACGGTTGGCGACCGGCCCAGGATCTATGCGGGCCCTCGTTTGTCCAGGCACGCCTGCACTGGCTGTTCACTCAAGTCGTAGCGACAGCTATGCCTTTCGCTCCACAGCGGCGTCCAGCCGCACCTGTTCGGCGCGATCGTCCAGGATACCGGTGCAACATGCAGGTTAAACCTTCACCCGACATGAGGCTTTGCTAACGCATTTCTTACACAAGTGCGATTTTCGGCGGGCCACCGTGGTGACCGGAAGTGGAAAACACACGTCGCCGTTGTTCCACAGGGTCGGCA
Organism: uncultured Chromatiales bacterium; assembly: GCA_965368585.1. Lineage (GTDB taxonomy): Bacteria > Pseudomonadota > Gammaproteobacteria > Chromatiales > Chromatiaceae > JARRQB01. The sequence continues at coordinate 14,981 of CBDUNM010000109.1, forward strand.
ACGGATCGATACATGCAGGAGCAACCGCTCCAGACGCCGGCGATCGGTGCAATACGGTCGGTTTTTCTTCCTTCGCGAGGTGCGCGGGTTATCATAAAGCCTTTACGCGACGGAGTAATGCGGATGGCGGAACTGAACGTCAACGGCAAGCCGGTCAAGATCGAGGTCGACGGTGCGACGCCCCTGCTGTGGGTGCTGCGCGAACAACTCGAACTTATCGGAACCAAATACAGCTGCGGCATCGGCGTATGCGGTGCCTGCACGGTGCACATCGACGGGGGGGCGGTGCGTTCATGCACCCTGCCCGTCAGTGCGCTGTCGCCGGACCAGAAAGTGGTCACCATCGAGGGGTTGTCGCCCGACGGCAGTCACCCGGTACAGCAGGCTTGGGACGAACTCGACGTGCCACAGTGCGGCTATTGTCAACCCGGCATGATTATGAGTGTCGCGGCCCTGCTGAACAGCAACCCGAACCCCAGCGATGCCGACATCGACGCCAATCTCACCAATATCTGCCGCTGCGGCACCTTCAATCGTGTGCGCCGCGGCATCCACCTGGCGGCCGAACGTAGCAAGCGCGGGGGTGCGGCATGACGAGCGAACGGGTAACGATTTCACGCCGCGATTTTCTTATCGGCTCCGCCGCCGCCGGCGCCGGGCTCTCGCTCGGCATGTATCTGCCGTTCGCCGGTATGGCGCAGGCAGCCGAGCAGCTGCGCGAGCTGAATGCCTGGGTGGTCATCGAGCCGGACGACGTCGTGATCATCCGTATCGCGCGTTCCGAAATGGGCCAGGGCACCTTGACCGGGCTCGCTCAGTTGGTTGCAGAGGAGCTCGAGTGCGACTGGTCGAAAGTCAAGACCGAGTACCCGACGCCCGGACAAAGCCTCGCCCGCGACCGCATCTGGGGCAGCTTTTCGACCGGCGGCAGCCAGGGTATCCGCGGCAGTCATCAGTACGTACGCGAGGGCGGGGCGCTGGCGCGCACCTTGCTCATCGAGGCCGCCGCCGAGAAATGGGACGTACCGGTCGGCGAATGCCGTGCAGCGGCCAGTATCATCACTCATACGCCGACGGGGCGGACGACCAGTTATGGCAAGGTGGCCGTGGACGCGGCTGACCTGGTGCCACCGGTATCGGTCGAACTCAAAGATCCGCAGGATTGGAAGCTGATCGGCAAGCCGGTCAAGCGTCTGGACACGCATGACAAGGTCACCGGCGCGCAGGTGTTCGGTGCTGATTTGAAGCTCCCCGGCATGTTGAATGCGTCGATCAAGGCCTGCCCGGTGTTCGGCGGCAAGCTGGGCGGGTTCGATGACGCCAAGATACGCGCGATGCCCGGCGTCCGCGCTGTCTTGCGCGTCGACGACAATGCCGTCGCCGTGGTCGCCGGTACCTGGTGGCAGGCCGATACGGCGTTGCAGGCGTTGCCTATCACCTGGGACGAAGGTGCGAATACGCGTGTCAGCAGCGCATCGATCGCGCAGATGCTGGAACAAGGTTTGATTGCGGAAGAAGCCTTCATCGGCAATCAGTCGGGCGATGTCGCCGGGGCTTTGAAAGATGCCGCGAAGACGGTGGAGGCGGTTTACGGTTATCCATTCCAGCACCACGCCACGATGGAGCCAATGAATGCCACCGCCCGCTGGACCGCAGAGCGTTGCGAGGTCTGGTGTCCAACCCAGAACGGCGAGGCGGCGCTGCAGGCCGCCGCCGAGGCGGCCGGGCTACCGGCAAGCCAATGCGAGGTATACAAGCTCCACCTCGGTGGCGGCTTCGGCCGGCGCGGCTTCAGCGATTACGTGAAACAGGCGGTCGCAATTGCCAGACAGTTGCCGGGTACGCCTGTCAAACTGCTATGGTCGCGCGAAGAAGACATGCTGCACGGCGCCTACCACCCCATTACCCAGGCCAGGCTGGTCGGCGGACTCGACGACGAAGGTAATCTAGTCGGCCTGCGCGTACGTATTTCCGGGCAATCCATTCTCGCCGCGGTGCGCCCGGCAGCGCTTAAAGACGGCGCCGACATGGTCACCTTTCAGGGCATGTTGCCGGACGGTGATCATGCGATCAGCTATTCCGTTCCGAACTTGCTGATCGACCACGCGATGCGCAACCCACCGGTGCCGCCGGGCTTCTGGCGCGGTGTGAACATCAATCAAAACGCGATCTACTTCGAGTGCTTCGTGGACGAGCTGGCGCACGCAGCGGGTAAAGACCCGCTGGCATTCAGGCGACGGCTGATGGCGGACCAGCCGAAGAGCCTGGCCGTGTTGAACGCGGTGGCGGAAAAAGCCGGTTGGGGCACACCGGCAGGCGCGGGTGTGCACCGCGGACTGGCGGTGTGCAAGACTTTTGGCAGCTACGTCGCGGCGTGCGCCGAGGTATCGGTAAATACCGCAGGGCAGCTCAAGATCCACCGCATCGTTGCGGCGACCGACACCGGCTATGCGGTAAACCCGCAGCAGATCGAGGCCCAGATCGAGGGGTCGTTCGTATTCGGATTGTCGGCCATGCTGTACGGCGGCTGCACGATCGAGGGTGGGCGCGTCGAGCAGGAGAACTTCGATACCTACCCATCGATGCTGATCGGCGAGATGCCGAAGGTGGAGACTATCGTCATGCCGTCCGGTGGTTTCTGGGGTGGTGTCGGTGAACCGACGATCGCGGTCGCTGCGCCTGCAGTATTGAATGCGATTTTTGCCGCAACAGGCAAGCGCGTGCGCCAGTTGCCGTTGAAAAACACGGATCTGCGGTCGGCCTGAGCGGCGCGAGCGGTTTGTCGACCGGATGGGAACAGCCGCCGCCCACGTGCCGAGTCGGGTGTTGGCCGACATCGACCATCGCTGCCTTGTGAGGTTTTTGTCAAGAAATGCGTTAGTAAAGCCT
>CBDUNM010000110.1:0-17853 GCA_965368585.1 uncultured Chromatiales bacterium
TACTTGCTTTCGGACACTTGCGGCGCCACCGGGGCCGGCATGGCCGCCGGTGCGTAGTATGGGGCGTACGGTGCGTAGCCGTAGTACGGGGCGTTGTAGCCGTAGCCACGGCCATAGCCGTTGACGCGGCTGTTGGCGCGACCCGAGAAGCTCATATTGAAATCCATGTTGCCGTCGGCGAAGCCGTCGCCCACACCGTTGCCGTTGCCGAAGCCCCAGAAGGCGCCGGCTTGAGTGGAAGCGATGACTGCCGCGATTGCGATGATCTTTTTCATGATGCTGATCTCCTGAGTTTTAAAATGTTCAAGGTTGAAATTCTGTGTACCGACCGGGCCGGTGATGTGTGTGGCCGGCCAGGTGCGTGTCGATGGAGTTAAGTATATTAGTATTTACTAATATGTCAATATATATTTCCCCACGCCAAGAAATACCGAGTCAGATCTGTATGAATTCGAGCGCGTTCCCGTCGGGGTCACGGCAAAACAGTGCCTTGCGACCCGAGCGGCTCGCGGTAAACGGGATGGCCGCGGCCGATAAGCGATCCCCAAGACCTTCCACGTCGCTGACTAGGAAGGCGACGTGGCGGTCACGTCCACCGTGCAACGGCCGCCCATCGATCGGATCCGGACTTGGCAATTCGAGTAAATGGATTTGCCTCCTCCCCACGTTTAGCCAGGCCCCGGGAAAAGCGAGATCAGGACGTCGCGTATCGACCTGAAGTCCCAATATCCCGACGTAAAACCCCAGGGATCGCGCCGTATCGGCGACCAACAGGCTCGCATGATGCAGCTCAAGCACCCGTATTGCTTTATCGATCATAAAACCTGGCTCCTTTGCATAGCCCGATAGCGCGTCAGGCGGGTGCAGCGGCCGGACGCCTGCGCGTAGCCGCCAGCACGCCGGCGGTTACGATCAACACCCCCCCAAACCACTCCCGCCACATGAGCTGTTCACCGGCCAGCCACCACGCGGTCAGCGCCCCGACAACGATTTCAAACAGCATGATCATCGCCGATCGCTGCGCCGGCATATTCGTCACACCGTACACGGCCATGAGTGTGGCAAACAAGAAACCCACCAGCCCCAGGACCGCCGCACCCGTCCACGTCGACAAGGGCAGCTGAGGCCAATGGCAACCCTGTGCAAGGACCACCACTAACGCAAACACCACCACGCCGCTCCAGGCAATCAGCGTCTTGGTCGCGACATTCACGCCCTGTACCCGACGCGCCATGACGTTATTCAGGGCGAAGGCAACGCCGGCCGATAAGGCGAGCCAGTCCGTACGCTCGCTCAGCCAGCGGAAATCGAGCTGCGGATCCCACAACATGACCACCGCCCCGCTCAAACCAATGCTCAGAATACCGACCGTGCCGCGATCGATGTGTTCACCAAGCAACCAGCGAGCCAGCAAAGTTTGCCAAAGCGGTGCCAGGTAAAACAGCAACAGGACGCGCACCACAGTGCCATCGAGCATCGCCAGTATAAAGGCCATATTCGCCCAGCCCGATGCGATCGCCAGCCAGAGGAGACCGACGGCATGACTGCGAACGGCGCCGAGCCGTATACGCGCAAACGGCAGCAACGCCAATGCCGCGGCGAGAAAGCTCACCAAGGCCTGCCAGGGCCCGGACAGGCCGGCCGTCTCGAGCAACCTTAACGGATACCATACAATGCCCCAGAAAGCGGCTGAATACAGCAGGGCAAGAACCGGAAGTGCGGCGTTTCCTGGAGACATAAGGCGGCAAAGAATATACTGAAGGGCCGTTTTCTCGACGTTGGGCGTACACACCTGTAAGGCATGAACACTGATCTGGCCAAACTGCAGCCTTACCCATTCGAACGACTTCTGGCGTTAAAGGGAGATATCAAACCGCCCAAGGAGCTCGATCATATCGCGCTTTCCATCGGCGAGCCCAAGCATGCCACACCGGCCTTCGTAACCGAAGAGGTATTGACTCACCTGCACGGCCTGTCGGCGTACCCCACCACCAAAGGATTGCCGGTGCTGCGCGCCACCATCGCCCATTGGTTGACGCAACGCTTCGACCTGCCCGCCGGCAGCCTCGATCCGGATCGTCAGATACTGCCCGTCAACGGAACCCGCGAAGCGCTGTTCGCCTTCGCGATGGCGACCATCGATCGCAGCCGCCAACCCCAGGTGCTGCTGCCCAACCCGTTTTATCAAATCTACGAAGGTGCGGCGCTGCTGGCCGGCGCCGACCCGCTTTTCCTCTCCTGCGACGCCGGCAATGGCTTCATACCTGATTTTTCGGCGGTGGATGAAGAGACTTGGCGGCGCTGCCAATTACTGTATATCTGCTCGCCCGGCAATCCCACCGGCGCGGTCATTCCGCTGGCGGTGCAGCAACAATTGCTCGCGCTGGCCGACGAGTTCGACTTCGTGATCGCCGCCGACGAATGCTACTCGGAGATCTATCCGGACGAGACCGCACCGCCGGTGGGTCTGCTGCAAGCCGCGGCCGCCATGGGCCTCACCGACTATCGGCGCTGCGTCGTCTTTCATAGCTTATCCAAGCGTTCCAATGCCCCCGGGCTTCGCTCTGGGTTTGTCGCCGGCGACGCGCAGATTATCGAGTCGTTCCTCCGTTATCGCACCTATCACGGTTGTGCCATGCCGCTGCATGTGCAGGCCGCATCGATACAAGCCTGGAGTGACGAGCGTCATGTGTGTGAGAATCGGCGGCTGTATCGCGAGAAATTCGACGCCGTACTTGCCATTTTGGACGGCACACTGGATGCTGACCGCCCGGACGCCGCCTTTTATCTGTGGCCGCGTACACCGGTTTCGGATACCGAGTTCGCGCGCCGCCTGTTCGCCGAATACAACGTCACCGTGCTGCCCGGCAGCTATCTGTCACGCGAGGTGGGGGGCCACAACCCGGGAGCGAATCGCGTCCGTATGGCGCTGGTGGCGCCGCTCGACGAATGTGTGGACGCCGCAAGACGCATCAAACGGTTCGTCGAGTCTCTAGACCAATAAATTGAGGGCAAACGTCATGACCGATATCAAGAACACGATCGAAGAGGCCTTTGAAAATCGTGCCGAAATCACTCCCAGAAGCGTCAGCACCGCGGTGCGCGACGCGACGCTCGCCGCCATCGACCAACTCGATCGCGGCGAGCTGCGCGTGGCGGAAAAGATAAACGGCGAATGGGTCGTCAATGAATGGGCGAAAAAGGCTGTGCTCCTGTCGTTCCGCATCAACGACAACTGGTTCATCAAGGGTGGATTCACCAACTACTACGACAAAGTCGCCTCCAAGTACTCGGATACCAACTCGCGCGAATTCCGTGACGCCGGGGTGCGGGTGGTACCACCGGCGGCGGCGCGGCGCGGGGCCTACATCGGCCCTTCCTGCGTGTTGATGCCCTCTTACGTCAATATCGGCGCCTACGTCGATTCCGGCACCATGGTAGACACCTGGGCGACGGTCGGATCTTGTGCCCAGATCGGCAAGAACGTCCATTTGTCCGGAGGCGTAGGAATCGGCGGCGTCCTCGAGCCCTTGCAGGCGTCGCCCACCATCATCGAGGACAACTGCTTTATCGGGGCGCGCTCCGAAATCGTCGAGGGCGTCATCGTCGAAGAAGGCGCAGTGATTTCAATGGGCGTCTATATCGGTCAATCGACCCGCATCTACGATCGCGAAAACGACGAGATCATCTATGGTCGGATTCCCGCCGGTTCCGTCGTCGTTTCGGGGACCCTTCCCGCCGACAACGGCAAGTATTCGCTTTACTGCGCCGTCATCGTGAAGCGCGTCGATGAAAAGACGCGGTCCAAAGTGGGAATCAACGAATTGCTGCGCGACATCTGATGTCCCGCCCATGCGCCGAGACCCGATCACTACGCATTGGGTTCGGGCGCCACGACGAGTCCAGCCAAGGCCGCTGAAGATCTTTGAATGAAAAAAGCATGATAACGCTGTACGGCATCCCAAACTGCGACACCATGAAAAAGGCGCGATCCTGGCTGCAAGGTCATGCGGTCGACTACACATTCCACGACTACAAGAAACGCGGCATAGACGAAACGACGCTGCGCGCCTGGATCGACGAGTTGGGCTGGGAGCCGCTTTTGAATCGACGCGGCATGATGTGGCGCAAAGTGCCCGACGCGGTCAAGGCGGACATCGACCGGGAGTCGGCCCTGCGCCTGATGCTGGCGACACCGTCAATCATCAAGCGCCCGGTGCTCGATATCGACGGCCGGCGTGAAGTCGGATTCGACCCGGCGCGCTACGCTGCGCTGCTGGCCTGAGCCATGTCGGCCACGCTGGAACTCGCCGTTGACCTGATTCGCCGCCGCTCGGTCACGCCGGATGACGCGGGTTGTCAGGCACTCATGATGTCGCGCCTCGCTGTGCTCGGTTTCCACACCGAGCGGCTGCGGTTCGGAGAGGTGGAGAATTTTTGGGCGCGGCACGGCAACAGCGGTCCGTTGTTGTGTTTCGCCGGCCACACCGACGTGGTGCCAACCGGGCCCGTTGCGGCGTGGACCTATCATCCGTTCGCCGCCGAAATCAAAGACGGCTATCTGCACGGTCGAGGGGCGGCGGACATGAAGGGGTCGCTGGCGGCCATGATCACCGCCACCGAGCGGTTTATCACCCGATATCCAAGCCATCGCGGCTCACTCGCCTACCTCATCACCAGCGACGAAGAAGGACCCGCCACGGAGGGAACGGTCAAGGTCATCGAAACTCTGGAACAGCGCAACGAGAAAATCACTTGGGCTCTCATCGGTGAACCGTCGTCGCATGCGCGACTATGCGACGTCGTCAAGAACGGCCGCCGCGGTTCGCTCAACGGACGGCTGACGGTACGCGGCGTTCAGGGCCATGTCGCCTACCCGCATCTGGCAAAGAACCCGGTCCATCTGGCGTTGCACGCCCTTGCCGACCTGGTTGCTACTGAATGGGACAGCGGCAACAGTTCTTTCCCGCCAACCACCTTTCAGGTTTCCAACGTCCAGGCCGGCACCGGTGCAACCAACGTCATTCCGGGCACGTTCGAGATCGCGTTTAATTTTCGCTATTCAACCGAAACCGACCACGTAACGCTGCAGCAGCGTGTCCACCAGGTTCTCGACGCCGCTGACCTGGACTATGACATCGTATGGGACCATTCTGGGTCGCCTTTCCTGACCAGCGGGGGCGAGTTGGTCACGGCCGCGCAGGCCGCGATACAAACCGAGCTCGGCTACCGAACGGAGCTTTCCACCGCCGGCGGCACTTCCGACGGGCGGTTTATTTCCCCTACCGGCGCGCAGGTCCTGGAAGTAGGCCCTCTCAATGCCACCATCCACAAGGTCAATGAGTGCGTAAGCATCAGGGACCTGGATGCGCTTTCGTCCATCTATGAGCGGATTCTCGAGCAACTGCTTACCTGACGTGACGGGTTCGCCGGCAAATACACATTGGATACCGCACCGAGCACGCAAAGACCACGGCTGCCGGCGGCATCGGATAAACGGGGCAGCCGCCTCGAACAGCGCTGCCGATTGGGTTTGTGCGTACAAAAGAAAACCGCCGACGCAGGGCATGCGTCGGCGGTGGCCGGGCTTATTGGTCGGTCGAGTCTGAAGGCCCGCCTAGATTTTTTCCTTGATCCGAGCTGCCTTACCGGTACGCCCTCTCAAGTAGTAGAGTTTGGCACGACGCACGTCGCCGCGACGCTTTACTTTTACGCTTTCCACCAGCGGACTGTAAGACTGAAATACCCGTTCCACGCCCTCGCCGTGTGAAATCTTGCGCACCGTAAATGAGGAGTTCAGCCCGCGGTTGCGCTTCGCGATCACCACGCCTTCAAAGGCCTGGATCCGCTCGCGCTCGCCTTCCTTGACCTTGACGTTGACCACTACGGTGTCACCGGGCCCGAAGTCCGGGATCTCCCTGGTCATCTGTTCCCCTTCGAGTTCCTGGATGATATTGCTCATCGCCGCAGCTCCTATTCTATGGCGCCCTGATGGGCGCGAATAAATTCGTTCAATAAAACCTGTTCTTCATCCGTCAGCTTACGTCGCGCCAACAAATCGGGGCGTCTCAACCAGGTCCGCCCCAGCGCCTGTCGCAAGCGCCATCGGCGTATCGCCGCATGGTTGCCGGACAGCAATACTGGCGGCACCGTCTGGTCACCGATCGCTTCAGGACGAGTGTAGTGCGGACAATCCAGGAGACCGTCCGCATACGAGTCCTGTTCCGCCGAGTCCTCATGACCCAGCACTCCCGGCAGCCAGCGGATCACGGCGTCCATCAGCACCATAGCGGGCAATTCTCCGCCCGACAGCACGTAGTCGCCGATCGACCATTCCTCATCCACGTCGGTCTCGACAAAGCGCTCGTCGACGCCTTCGTAGCGACCCGCGATCAGGATCACCCCGGGGCGTTTCGCAAACGCTTGCGCGGCCGCCTGATCGAACCTTTTGCCTTGCGGGCTGAGGTACACGATCCTGCTTTCAGGTGCACGCACCCGAGCCTCCCGCACCGCGGCCCGCAGCGGTGCGGCGAGCATGACCATACCCGGACCGCCGCCGTAGGGCCGGCCATCGACCGTGCGGTGCACGTCGTGGGTGTAATCGCGCGGATTCCAGAACGTCAAGCTGGCCTGCCCGCGCTCCAGCGCACGCCCCGTGACTCCCCGGCGAACCGCATCGAACATTTCGGGGAACAAGGTGACGATGTCAAACCTCACCCGACATCCTCAAAAGTCCGGATCCCAATCCACCCGAATCCGACCACCCGCCAAATCGACCTCGAGCACGACTTGCTCCGGCAGGTAAGGAATCAGTCGCTCGCGATCCCCTTGAACCACCAGTACGTCGTTGGCGCCGGTTTCGAACAGGTGATCGACCCTGCCCAGCGCCACGCCATCGCGGGTAACCACCTGCAACCCTTCGAGGTCGGCCCAGTAGTACTCGCCCGGTACCACAATGTCTGCCAATTGGCTGCGCTTGACCCCCACCTCGACGTTAACCAGCGCGGCAGCGGTCTCGCGATCGTCGCACCCCGCCAGTTTGACTATCATTCCCTTGCCGTGGCGCTTGCCGTTTTCGATCTCCCAGGCTTCCCAGCAGCCGTTGCGCTGCAGATACCAGGGAGAATAAGTCGCTATGTTTTCACGCGGCGAGGTGTCCGAATGCGCGCGCAGCCAGCCCCGCACCCCGTACACCCCCGTAATACGACCAAGGGTGACGATACGTTTGTTATCGTCACCCTCGCGATCTTGCGTCATTTCGGTTTAGATCGGTGATCCGGAAATCGCCGTTCTCCGCCGATCAGGCGGTACCGTATTCAAGCGGCTTCCGGCTGACTCGCCTCCGCACTCGCTACTGCTTTGCGGTAACTGTCGACTAGCGCAGCCGCCCTGTCGGTTAGCTGGGCACCGTGTGATCGCCAGTGTGCCACACGCTCCAGATCGATCCGCAGCCGTTCCTCCGTGCCTTTGGCAAGCGGATTGAAGAACCCCAGACGCTCGATGTATCGACCGCCCTGCGGCATGCGTTTATCGGTCACCACGATGTGGTAAAAAGGGCGCTTCTTTGACCCAGTGCGGGACAGTCGGATGGTTACCATAATCTCTGCTCTACAAACTAGTTTGAAGCGTTTTCACGCGAAATCGATGCGACCAGATCGAAGTAAACCGCGTATTGTACGCAAAATCTTTGTAATGTGAAGTGGCTAATCCACTCGAGCGAATCTTCATCCTGAATCATGAACAGCGACGACCGAGTACCGGACAACCCTGGTAAGGGAGAACTTCACACCGGACCCAACCACTCCTCGCCCTACGCGACGAGCCGCCTGGCGCCGCGCGTCGAATTGCTCGATTTGGCGCAGGAAATCGCGCACGCCGACGAAATGATTGTCGGGCGGGTAGCATCGCAACTCCAGGTCATCGCCGAGCAGGTCAAGTTCCTGCAGACACAGGCCCGAGCGATACTCGAACAGGCCCAGCGCGATCAGCGTCTGAATCACGTGAAGTGCGCGTTCAGGCGCCTTCCGGGCCGCACTTATCACCTGTATCGCCGACCCAACGGCGACCTCGAATTCTCGATGCTCGCACCGCAGGACTGGGGCGGCAGCCCGCCGTATCGGTTCGAAGGTTCGTATCAACTGGCACCGGATATGAGCTGGACCGCGCCCGAAACCACACCCAAACCGGACGACGTACGGGAAACCATCAGCCGCCTAATCGCGACGACGGCCAACTCGGCGGGCTTCGATCCTTCGCGCGAAAAGTGACTCAGTCGTAGCTTTCGGCGCGCTTACGCAAGCCGTCCGCGACGGAATCGACCTGATCCGCCGCCTTTTCCAGTTCCTGTAAAATCGAACTGCTGATCGCCGATTCGATCAACAACGCCAGCTCACCGAAGTGCTCTTCCCCTACCTGAGCAGTTAAGGTGTCCCCCAACATTGTCTTGAACCCGGCTACCACCTTGTTTGCATGATTTTCGTAGTGTTCACTCATCTAAGTTATCCACTCGGGTAATTTTACTGCGCTTGGGCTCAGTGCGTGCCGAGCGCCGACGGCTGTTCGCCGTCCTCATAGAGTTCAGAGGCGATACCAACAATCAACGGATCCGGCGCGCTCGCGACGTTTTCGTCCCTGTTCGTGTAGGGGACCTGCTGCAGTATGTAACGCATCGCATTGATGCGAGCCCGCTTCTTGTCATCGGACTTGATCACCGTCCAAGGTGCATCGGCGGTGTCGGTATGGAAGAACATGGCTTCTTTCGCCTCGGTGTACTCGTCCCATTTATCGAGCGATGCGAGATCCATCGGACTGAGTTTCCACTGCTTGAGCGGGTGGTGCTCGCGCGCCTTGAAGCGTCGCAATTGCTCGTTGCGGCTGACCGAAAACCACATTTTAATCAAACGAATACCGGTACGGGTGAGCATCCGCTCGAATTCGGGGGTCTGGCGCATGAACTCCAGATACTCTTGCGGTTTGCAAAAACCCATGACACGCTCGACGCCGGCCCGGTTGTACCATGAGCGGTCGAACAACACGATTTCCCCGGCGCTCGGCAGGTGCTGAATATAACGCTGAAAGTACCATTGACTTTTTTCACGCTCGGACGGTTTTTCCAAAGCAACCACGCGTGCGCCCCGCGGGTTGAGGTGCTCCATGATCCGCTTGATGGTGCCCCCTTTCCCGGCCGCGTCGCGCCCTTCACAGGCAATGACCAGCCGCTCGCCCGAATCCTTGATCCAATTCTGCATTTTCATCAATTCGATCTGCAGATCGAGCTTCATCGCTTCGTACTCGTCGCGCTTCAGTTTCTTTTCGTAGGGATAAATGTTTTTTCGAAACAGTTCCTTGCGGTTTCCCGTATCCACTTTACCCGCTCCAGCATCGTCGGCACTTGGTGTCGCGGCGGACACGGTATTTTGGTCCTCAGCCGGAACGGCACTCAGTTTGACATCCGACTTTTTGTCCCCCACAGCGATCTCCCAAGTGGCGTGTTTAAACTTCAAGTCTGGGTGCGCGCGACATAAATTGCCTTGATACCCATCAACGCAGGTTCCGACGCACCAAACGAGTGCCCGGCCCCGCCGGTTAAAACGCCGTCAAACGGCGACCGGGTTTTCATCCATCAGCGGGTTGCTACCGATACCGCTCCTGGTAGCACGATCACCCCGGATCGACACCCCCGCGCGGTCAGAAGGGCATTCCGCCAGGAGGCATACCGCCGGGGGGCATGCGGCCTTTCAAACCCTGCATCATCTTGGCCATTCCCCCGCCTTTCATCTTTTTCATCATTTTTTGCATCTGCGCGAACTGCTTCAGCAGGCGGTTGACATCCTGCACCTGGGTCCCGGAGCCGACCGCAATACGTCGTTTCCGCGAGCCCTTGATAACTTGTGGAAAACTTCGCTCCTGCCGGGTCATCGAATTGATGATCGCAATCAGTTTGCGGACTTCTTTGTCGCCGACCTGAGATTTGACCGCATCGGGCACTTGATTCATACCGGGCATCTTATCGAGCAATCCCGCCATACCACCCATCCCGGACAACTGCTCCATCTGCTCTTTGAAATCGTCGAGCGAAAACCCCTTGCCTTTCGCGACCTTACGCGCCAGCTTTGCCGCCTTTTCGTGGTCGACTTGACGGCTGACCTCCTCCACCAGGGAGAGCACATCTCCCATTCCGAGGATTCTTGACGCAACCCGATCCGGGTGGAACGGCTCGAGTTCGGCCGTCTTTTCCCCCACCCCGAGGAACTTGATCGGTTTTCCCGTGATCTGCCTGATCGACAAAGCGGCACCGCCACGGGCGTCGCCGTCAGTCTTGGTCAGGATCACACCCGTCAGGGGCAAGGCCTCGTGAAACGCCTTGGCAGTATTGGCGGCATCCTGCCCGGTCATGGCGTCCACCACGAACAGGGTTTCGACCGGGTTGATCTCACGGTGCAGTTCCTTGATCTCGCCCATCATCGCGTCGTCGATATGCAAGCGACCCGCGGTATCGACGATCAGCACATCGGCGAAGGTCTTGCGGGCTTCCGCCAGCGCCGACCGGGCAATCGCAAGCGGCTGTTGATCCGGTGAACTGGGGAAGAAAGCTGCCTCGACTTCCCCCGCCAGCATCCGCAGCTGGTCAATCGCGGCCGGTCGGTAGACGTCACAACTGACCACCATGACCTTTTTCTTTTCACGCTCCCGCAGATAACGGGCAAGCTTGGCCACGCTGGTGGTCTTACCTGAACCCTGCAGCCCGGCCATAAGTACGATCGCCGGCGGCTGGGCGGCCAGATCCAGACCCTCGTTCGCCTCGCCCATGACGTTGACCAGCTCGTCGTTGACGATTTTGACCAAGACCTGGCCGGGAGTCAGCGATTTGAGCACCTCTTCGCCCAGGGCCCGTTCGCGCACCTGGTCGACGAAGTCGCGCACCACCGGCAAAGCCACGTCGGCCTCCAGCAAGGCCATACGGACTTCACGCAGCGTGTCTTTGACGTTGTCTGCGGAAATACGCCCTTGGCCGCGCAGATTCTTGACGACGCTGCTTAAACGATCGGATAGATTGTCGAACATCGGGAAATTGGTCTCGGATGGCGTTCAGATGCATGCAGTATAAAGCATGTCTGCGAAGGCTTTCGGGCCTGCGGGTGATATGCCATTATCGGCAAATATGAATACCGCCGTTTTTGCCCTGCCCGCTGCCGTTTTTTATTTCGCCGGTGGATTGTCCGCCGGATTGCGTTTATTCGGCAGCCGCGACGGACGACGCCCGCCGAGAATGCTCGGGATCCTGTTCGGACTGATGGGGGCAATACTGCACGCGATGGTTCTGTACCAGGGCATGGTAGTCACCGGCGGACTCAATCTGGGCTTTTTCCATGCCTTTTCGCTGGCCGCATGGACCGTCGTCCTGCTGTTGCTGCTGTCGTCGTTGCGCAAACCCGTAGAAAACCTCGGTATCGTTCTGCTGCCAATAGCGGCGCTCACCCTGCTGCTGGCGCTGCGCTACCCCGCCGTTCATCTGCTACCGGCAGGCGCCGCGATGGGCCTGAAAATGCATGTGATTCTCTCGCTGCTGGCGTATAGCGTACTTGCCATGGCCTGCGTTCAAGCCATACTTCTCGCCGTCCAGGATCGTCATCTGCGCCATCACCACCCCGGCGGCTTTGTGCGGATGCTCCCGCCGCTGCAAACCATGGAAAGCCTGCTGTTCGAGATGATCGCGGCCGGGTATCTGCTGCTCAGCGCAGCGCTGGTCAGCGGTTTCCTGTTTCTGCAGGATATGTTCGCGCAGCAGTTGGTGCACAAAACGGTATTGTCGATGGTCGCCTGGGTCGCATTCGGCACCCTGCTATGGGGTCGGTTCCGGTTTGGCTGGCGCGGCAGAACCGCCATCAGGTGGACCATTTCCGGGTTCGTGTTCCTGCTGCTGGCCTACTTCGGCAGTAAGGCCGTGCTGGAACTGATACTCAACAGGTAAGCTTACTTGCTGACCGCTTGATAGGCGCTGACGACGCGTCGGCCCAGCTGGGCCCGTGACAATTCCTCAGCGCTCGCCTCTTTGGCCGCCGTCGCCAGAGTGGTGAGGCTGTCGTTGACGGCGATGATCTTCCGCAGTAGCTCCACAACCGCCGGAGGGGTTTCGGACTGTTTTGACGGCAAGTCGCCGAGCAATAACGACCGGCGCTGTGACTCGAGCGCGGCGACACGCTCCCAGTCGTCGTCGCGGCCTGCCGACAACATCTGCGAGGATAGCTGCAAAGACTCTTGCAACCTCTGTTCCCAGGTGTGGCGGTCCGGTGGACTCACCCCACGGATTCGCGGGGCACCGCCGGCACCCGCTTGACCTCGTCGGGCAACGCGCTCCAGGCCGACTTTATTTCACCCATCAAGCTTGCCACCTCGTCCAGCAGGCCCGAGTCGTCATGTCCGTTGGCCTCGACCAAACGACGTGTCATATAGTCGTACAGGTCATTGAGGTTTTCTGCAATCGCGCCGCCGCGCTCGAAGTCCAGGCTTTGCTTCAGGCCATTGACGATCGAGATGGCCCATCCGATATGACGGCTTTTCTCACCCAGATCGTTGCGGTGGATGGCCCCCTTGGCGATCGCAATCTTGTCCAACGCTCCCTCCATAAGCAGTTCGACAAGACGGTGAGGACTCGCGTAGGCGAGCTCCGAACCGACCGCGACTTGGCTGTACTGAGCCATGGGATTGCGTTTCTGTCTTTGATTCATGTGATCCGACTCCAGGGTACCAGGACCCTATTGATCGATTATCCTTCGCTGTTATTCAACGAGCTCAATTGTTGGGTGAGAAAACTCCCGGTGCTCTGCAACTGCGCCACCAAGCCGTCCAGCGCGGTGAATTGGGCGCGAATTCGGCGTTCTGTCGAAATCAGCCGCAATTCTATACGTTCCTCCCGCGTATCCAACAAAGAAATTCGTTCATTGAGACCATCTGTGCGGATATCCAGCATACCGCCGAAGCCCACGATGCTACCGGCCACCGATTGCAGACGCTCGGCAAAACCCGCATCGGTATCGGCGAACAGGCTGACCACCGAATTGAAATCGGTATCCAGCGCCGAACTCAAACGTCCGCTATCGACTTGCATTTGGCCTTGTTTGTCGATACTCAAACCGACTTCCGCCAAATAGGAAAAGTCACCGTCCTCGAAACTCGCGGCAGTATTGATCACGCCATTGATCTGCGCCTCGATCGAAAGCAATGTCGCCTCGGCCTCCAATTCGTTACGCCTGAGTTCATCAATCGTTGAGCGCACCGAATTATACGCGTCGGCAAAAGCTTGTATCGACTCCAAGATCGCCCCGTCGTCGCGATCAAAAGACAAGTCGGCCTTGCCCAATCCTTCGAGTTCAAACGTAATGCCTGAGATGGCACTACTTATGGAATTACTCTTTGCGGTCAATGCATACCCATCCAAGGTGTAGGCTGCATCGAGTTCCGCGAGATCGGCGAGTACCGTGCCTTCGGTATTACGGTTGTTGGTAACCAAATTAAAGGTGCCGGCGGCGATTCCCCCACCGTACGACAACTGGATACGATCATCGTATCCGGACTGATCCGCGGTCAAAATCAAACGCTGCTTGCCGTCGCCCGTATTCAATACCGCGGCAGCGACACCCGGGTTGTCGTCCGCCTGATTGATCGCGTCGCGGATCTCGTTCAACGTCATCGCCGTCGACAGATCGAGCGCCATAGTGTCGTCACCAGCGGTCAGGTTGAGCGTGTCACCAGCCCCACCGCCAAACGTGGCCGTATCGGCAACCTCGTCCGATCCCAGTTTGTGGTGTTGAGCGAGTCGTGATACTTCGAGCTGGTAGAGGCCGCGTGCGGCACTGTTCGACGAGGCCGTTGCAGTCGCAACCGCCTCATCGGACGAAGACGGAAGGAACTTGTTGAACTTGTCGCGATCGGCCAACGCGCTCATCGCCGACTGAAAGCCCGACATCGTGGATTTGAGTCGACCGTATGCGCTGATCTGCGCGTTGATCAGGTCTTTCTGCTGGGAAAGGGCGCTTAGCGGTTCGCGTTCAATCTCCATCAACTGGTTGACGATGGATTCGACATCCAATCCCGATCCCAATCCAGCTGCTGTGATAGTTGCCACGGTATCTGCCTTCAAAATTTGACGCTACCGGTGAAAATGCGCGGCAGCGCCAGAATATGTGCAATCGAACGGCCGATACTCGACCGTGATCTATACTTCTGTTCGAATAAACGCGCCCATGTTTTCGCTAATCTGCTGGGCCAGTTTTCTCGATTCCTCGGGTGGAATCTCCCGAATCACCTCGTCGGTATCCACGTCAACCACTTTGATGACCGTTTTACCGCTTTCCTTATCGACCGAGAACTGCAGAGATCGATGTACGTTTTGCATCGCTTGATTCAGCTCTTCTACCACCTGCTCTACCGCAATTTCGGCAACTTTGCTCGACTCTTCTTTTTCCGGAATGCGATGACTTTGGTCCGAGGGCTTGACCGATTCCGACTTGGTCACGCCAGTGAAGCGTTCAAGCCTGACTGGCGGCGTCGACGTCACTTCGTTGGTCATGTCAGTAACCCCTGAGTCCGATTGTCGCCATGCGCCGGGGGTAAGATACTACCCCCGGCGTATCCTCCTTATTGCAGTAGCGCCAATGCCGACTGCGGCGTGGTATTCGCCTGCGCCAGTATTGACACGGCAGCCTGCTGTAGAATCTGCGATCTGGTCATTTTGGCCGTTTCGGCGGCGAAGTCGGCATCCTGGATGCGGCTTCTAGAGGCAGTCAGGTTTTCTGCGTAGTTCTCCAAGTTGGCGATAACCGCATCAAATCGGTTTTGAACCGCACCGTAGGTTGCCCGGGCCTGTGCTACGGCCTGGATGCCGTACTCGATCGAAGCCAGAGCTGCAGAAGCGGCGCCCTGTGAACTCACGGCGATCGTACCCGTTGCGGTCAGATTGGCGTCGTATCCCGCGCTCGCTAGTCCACCGCCTGCCGCACTGGTTAAGCCGGTGGTCATGTCGATACGAGTGACGGTGACCTGGTTGGTTGCTGTTCCATCCTGCCCGACCTGAAAGGACAATCCTCCAGACGAGTTCAGAAGATTCGTGCCGTTAAATGAGGTGGTTTGAACAATCCGCGAAATCTCCTGAGTCAGCTGATCAACCTCTTTTTGCAGTCCAGTCCGGTCCTCAACGGTGCTGTTCGCCGACTGCACTGCGATTTCACGAATCCGCTGCAGGTTGTTCGCAACCTGCCCGAGCGCGCCTTCGGCCGTCTGCGCCAAAGAGATGCCGTCTGCTGCATTTCGCACGGCCTGATTGATCCCGCGGATATCGGCAGTCATCTTCTCGACCGCGTACAAGCCCGCCGCATCGTCCTTCGCGGAGTTGATGCGCAGACCCGAAGACAGGCGCTGCATGGACTGCCCCAAATCGTTCTGAGTCTTGCCTAGGTTCCTTTGTGCATTCAAAGAAAAGAGGTTTGTGTTGACTGTAATCGCCATTTTCTTGCTCCTTACACGCCGGGCGCGAGTGTAGCGAAGCCGCAGCGTCAGGTTGATATTTAGCGGATATACAAGGAAATTTGTATTTACCGCTTCCGTGTTTTTTAGCGGCGACCGCGAAGGCTACTTTAAGGAACGACATGCACGAATTTACCGTTGTGACGGGCAAAATCCACCCGAAAAGATACATTCCCAGAAATTGACCATTTTGACGAAACCTTCGTCTGGCTGAGCAACGTTGAAACGCGATTTCCACATCGTCGAGCTGGCAGTGATGGCGGCAACGTGACGACGTTAGCGCCTAACGCTGACTCTCTGCACGTTTTCGCCCCAGCCCTTGGCGGGCGTCAGCGCGTCAAGCCAAACGTCGAGCCGATCCTCCAATATGCGATTGGCAAGTACCCACGACTTCAGGCGCGATCCTTCCGCCGCCAATAAATTCATATCTGAGATCTTCTTGCGTATGGTCTCTATCCACACGCCAGGCTTATTCGGTAATCGCGTGACTGGCGCTTCGCGATAAGGGTAAATATCGGTGCAAACCACTGGCCAGCCCAAAACGCCGTACTCCAACAATCGCAGATCGCTTTTAGCCTCGTTGAATGGGTGCAATTCCAGTGGTGCGACCGCCAGATCAAGGTTCAAACTGGCGAGTTTTTCCGGATATTCATCCAAGGGCACATAGTCGTGGATCTCCGTGGCGTAAGGTTTGATCTCATCGATACACATGCCAAAGAATATCCAGTCCACTTCCGCCGCTGTCTCTTTAACCACATCGATAATCATTTCCTGATCACCCTGATGTTGCATGGCACCCGCCCAACCCACGCGCGGTTTTTTTCCCTGACCCCGCTTAGTCTTCAGCTGCGTCCAGGAGTCGCGCTCGAGACAAATCGGTATCACCCTGATATCCTCAATCATGTCGGCGCACAAATCAGCCAACGGCTGGGTCGACGCAATGAATCGATCACAATGTTGTAAAGCGCGGCGCAGTCGGGTCTTTGCGTCTCGATAACCCGCCATGATGTTTTTGTATGCCGAACTTTTCTCAGGGACCTGCGAAATCAGGTCATCGATAGTGAATACTTTCAATACGTCCGTATTGTACCTGTCGTACTGGCTCAGGGCTTCCAATTGCTGATCGTTGAGCGTCTGGTGGAAAACGGCAACGTCGGGTTTCATCCGTTCCATCTCGGCCGCGCTCATGACGCGAGAGACGTTGGGCGGAAAACGCGCAAACTCGCATTGTGCCAATCCCGCGCGACTGAGCCCCATAAACGGCTGGGTCACCCGATAGTCGCCCGCCCCGCTGGGTAAAGGAAAGCCGAAAATTCGCGGACGGTCACGGAAGTTGACATCCCAGTTGATCGGGAAATGTGTGTCGACTCGGCAATCGCTAAACGACAAACTGAGATTGCGATTATACGCCGGATCATTGGCCAGCATAGGCAGCCATTTTTGTAACATCGCCGTTCGCTCCCCCTGGAAACGTTCGTGCGATTCAATCGATTTCTTGCGATCTCTAAACTCTGATGCCTGAGTGATATTGCCGTGGTGGACCAGGGTCGCGAACGGTGTCCATACCACCTTTCGCCCGCTGTTTACGACTTCGAGACAGAGGTCTATGTCGTTGTAGCTGACCGCGAAGCGCTCTTCGTCCATACCACCGACCGATTCATACACGGATTTCTCGATCAACAGGCAAGCGCCTGTTACTGCGCTGTAGTTTTGCGCCACTTGGGTACGCCCCATGTACCCACTATCCTGTAAGTCCAACAGGTTGTTGTAAGGGTGCTCGGCGATATCGTGCAGCCCCAAAACCACGCCAACGTGCTGGACGCGACCGCTCTCCGGGTAAACCAAGCGCGGACCCACAACGCCGACTTCCGGTCGTTGCGCATGCGACATCATTCTCGACAGCCATTCGGGTTGGACGATTTCGGTGTCGTTATTCAAAAACACAAGATAGTCGCCATTAGCCTCTCGCGCCGCCAGATTGTTGATCGCTGCGTAGTTGAACTTGCGCGGATAGCTGAGCAGCCGCACTCGCTCGGCGTGTTGGGCAATCAATATGTCGTAGTAGTTGAGCGCATCAGGATCGCTTGTTTGGTTATCGACCACGATGACCTCGTAGTTCGGATACGTGGTTTTTTTAAGTAAGGTTTCGATACACGGCCGGAAATATTCGATCTTATCTTTCGTCGGAATGACGATAGTTACTAGCGGCTCTGCCGCATGCGCATAGACAATTTGGTAACTGCCCTTTAGTAGACCGTCCTCCACTGAAGCGGCAACGCCGTTGCGTTGAAAATGCTGCAGCAACGCCGCCGCGCCGACGTCCCGGTTGAA